>JAZNBA010000096.1:0-32865 GCA_045586785.1 Eubacteriales bacterium
CTACCTCTTCCCAAAATGTAGTTCATTCTTTGGCAAGAGCGCAAATGGCCACACCATCAACACTTCCGATGATTTGGCTATGTACTTGCTCGAAGTGGGCCACGTAGCTTGTGTAGGCGGCACATCGTTTGGTGCTCCTGAATGCATCCGTATGAGCTATGCTACCAGCGACGAGAATATCGTAGAAGCTATCCGCCGCATCAAGGAAGCATTGGCATTGTTGAAGTAATCAACGAACGTAACCATAGAAAAAAGGCTCGGCAAATCTGCCGAGCCTTTTTTTCTTGGGGAACTTTTTCAAAAGTTCCCCAAGAAAAAATATAATAAAAAATTTACATAGAAAAGAGAACACTAACATGAACAATAAGACAATGAATGCCGCGGTGCTTCACGCTGTGGGAGATTTGCGTTATGAAGCGGTAGCTATGCCCGAGAGAAGATCGGGCGAGGTGCTGATGAAGGTAATGGCATGCGGCGTGTGCGGATCGGATCTGCCCCGCGTGTTTGAGAAGGGAACATATCATTTCCCTACCATTCCCGGTCACGAGTTTGCGGGACTTATAGTTGAGTCGGACCGACCTGAGCTTGTAGGCCGCCGCGCGGCTGTATTTCCGCTGCTTCCTTGCCGCAAGTGCGCGGCTTGCGAGGTGGGCGAATACGTAAACTGCGAGGATTACGACTATTACGGCTCGCGCCGTGACGGCGGCTTTGCCGAATATATCGCGGTTGACGAGCGCAATTTAGTGCTCACACCCGACTCGCTGTCATTTGCCTGCGCATCGCTGTGCGAGCCCGGCTCGGTGGCACGTGCCGCTGTCCGCCGCATGGACGTTCAGCTGGGCGATACCGCTGTTGTCTACGGCGCAGGACCTATCGGTCTTATCTCCGCTCAGTGGGCAAGAGTTGCGGGCGCAAAAAAGGTAAGAGTGGTTGACATCAGCGACGAAAAGCTGGCGTTCGCCGCAAAATTCGGCTTTGAGGCTTACGACGAAAAGCGCGACGGCAAGGCAGACTGCGTGCTGGAAGGCACAGGCGTGTCTCCCGCACTCAATAACGCGATCCTCGCGCTGAAATCTCACGGCAGACTGGTGCTCATGGGCAACCCCGCAAGAGATATGACAATCAACCAGTCCACCTATTCTCAGGTGCTCCGCAAGGAGATACTCATGAGAGGCACATGGAACTCCTCCTATAATCAGGTCATCAACGACTGGAGCGCAACGGTTGAGGCTATGTCCTCGGGACTCGTTAAGTACGAGGAGCTGATCACTCACCGCTATCCCATCTCCCGTACACTTGAGGCGCTGGAAATGATGAGAGACAGAAAAGAGTTCTATACCAAGGTAACTATCGTAAACGAAAACTGAAATCAAACCTACATAAAGGAGTTTTTATGATAATCAGAACAGAAGGTCAGGCTCACAGAGAGCTGCACGCCGATCTGTGCGTAGTCGGCGGCGGCCTTTCGGGTATGTTTGCCGCTATCGCGGCGGCAAGAGGTGGCGCTCGCGTCGTGCTCATGCAGGACAGACCCATGCTTGGCGGCAACTGCTCCAGCGAGATCCGTATGTGGATACGCGGCGCGGCAGGCTCCAAGGATATCAATCTTAATATGTGCAAGCGCGAGACGGGTCTTATTTCCGAGCTCGAGCAAGAAAACATCTACACAAACCCCAATTTGAATTATTCTGTCTGGGACGGCGTAATGTGGAACATGGTCAAAAAAGAGCCCAATATCACTCTGGTGCTCAACTGCTCCTGCGCCGCCGCCGATATGGACGGCAAGCGCATCAAGTGTGTTCACGGCTGGCAGCTGACCACCTACACCTGGGTGACCGTCTACGCAAAATACTTCTCGGACTGCTCCGGCGACTCAATTTTAGCTCCCCTGACGGGTTCGCGCTACAGAGTCGGACGTGAGGGCAACGACGAGTACAACGAGACCATCGGTCCCGCTGTCGGTGACCGCAAGACAATGGGTATGTCCTGCCTGCTTCAGGCAAGAGAGACCGACCACAAGGTTGAGTTCAAGGCGCCCGCCTGGGCAAACGTATACGAAAGCGACTCGGATTTCGATTACGTTCCCGCACTGGCAACCTCCGAATTCGAGCACTGCTCCGCAGAGGCTAAAAAGAACGCAAGATCGCTGACTCGTGTTCACAAGCTGGGCACCAGCGGCACCAACTTCTGGTGGATCGAGCTGGGCGGCGAGAACGACAGTATTCACGATACCGAAATGCTGCGCGACGAGCTGGTCAAGATAGCATACGGTATCTGGGATCACATAAAGAACCGCGGCGACCACGGCGCGGACAACTGGGAGCTTGAATGGGTAGGATTTTTGCCTGGCAAGCGTGAGAGCAGACGTTACGTCGGACGCCACGTGCTGACTCAGAACGACGTTCAATCCGAGGGCAGATTCGAGGATATGGTTGCCTACGGCGGCTGGCCCATGGACGACCACAACCCCGCAGGCTTCCGCGCTATTGTAGCCGAGCCTCCGTCTCTGCTGCATCCCACCCCCTCGCCCTACGGAATCCCCCTTCGTTCGCTTTATTCGGGCGATGTTGAGAACCTGTTCTTTGCAGGCCGTAACCTCAGCGCGACCCACGCGGCAATGTCTTCCACCCGCGTTATGGCGACCTGCGCGCTGTTGGGTCAGGCGGTGGGATCTGCGGCTGCTATGTGTATTGCCGAGAGCATCACTCCCGACGAGCTGGTTGAGACGCGCATTAAGGCGCTGCAAAAGAGATTGCGCGACGACGGCTGCTGGTTGCCCTTCTCGGTCCGTGAGATTCCCGAGCTGTCAAAGAAGGCAAGCATTAACATAAGCGACGAGGACAAGGCGCTGTTGTTCAACGGCGAGGAGCGTCCCGACGCGGCGGGCAAGGTAAACTACATAACTCTGCCAATCGGCGGCGACATTACCTACACCTTTGACAAGCCCGAGCGTGTCAACGTGCTTCGTATGGTGTTTGATCCCGACTTCAATCACGAGACTATATCTCCCAACAAAAAGATCCGCGTATTCGCACAGCGAAGCAGTGTAGGACTTGATTTTGTTCCCGTTAAGGTTGCGGCGACGCTTATAAAGAAGTTCGATGTCTACGCTGACGGCGAGCTGATCTACTCCGCCGACGAGTGCCACTACTCACTGGTTAAGGTCAACGTCGGCCGCGAGGTCAAGCAGATAAAGGTAGTATTCAACGAGACCTGGGGCGCTGACGAGGTCAGACTGTTCTCCTGCGACGTGGAGTAATATTGCATTTCGCAATATGCGAAACGCAGTGATATTCAGATTCGCAATGTGCGAATCTGAGTGATATTCGGCTTCGCCGAGTGATATTCCGCGCTGAGCGCGGAGTGATATGTTTGCTTTCAGCAAACATTAAGGAAGTTTTTTGTGCGAGCACAAAAAACAATATTATAAGAGTTGAGCTATAATTTTGAATCTAACCCTCTGTTGAAAAGTTTTCGCGGGGGTTTGGGGGCGCCTTTTTCAAAAGGCACCCCCAAGAGAAAGGAAATACTATGAGACTTTCTACAATGACCAATCTCTTTTATGAGGTGCGAGAGGACAGACGCGGATTTTTAAATTCGGTGCGTCGTACTCACGCAGTAGGTTTTAACGTAATGGATTTTTGTATGTGTCCGCTTCAGCGTCGTGAGACAGAGCTTGTGGAGGATGACTGGGAGGCGCTGACTTACGAGATCGCTAATGAGGCGGCAAAGCTCGGTGTTGAATTTTCGCAGTCACATCTTCCGTATCCCAAGCCGCTGACACGTCGTAAAAAGGATACAGACGAGGGCTGTGAGAACAATGAATATTTTAAGTTTATAACCGAGCGTACCATTCGTATCAGCGCAATATTGGGTGTAAAATGGGCGATCGTTCATCCTGTACAGCTTTATGTAGATACCGATACAGAGCGTGACGTAAAGTATAATCACGAAATATATGACAAATACGTTGAGATGGCATCCAAGCTGGGTGTCGGACTTGCTTTTGAGAACATGGCTGACGTTGATAACAAGCGCCGCTTTGCTGCAACAGCGTCCGATCTATGCGCGGTAGTTGACTCGTACAACAGTGAGTACGTGGGCGCGTGCTGGGATTTCGGACATGGCAACCGTGTGTTCACCAACCAGTGCGAGCAGATCGTTAAGCTGGGTGACCGCCTCAAGGCAACCCACGTTGATGATAATATAGGCAAGGACGATTTGCACTTGATCCCCTTCCTGGGTAACGTCAAGTGGCCGGATATTATGAAAACGCTTCGCGATATTAACTACAGCGGAGATTTTAACTATGAGCTTGCAGCCTGCAAGTATATGCCCCCCGAGCTTAAACAGGCAACCGTCGAGTACATATATAAGATCGGCGAGTATCTGATGAATTTATAAAAATAATAAGGAGAAACAGACATGTCTATGAAAAAGCTTCTGTGCGTTATGCTGGCGGTTCTGATGCTTGTATCCATGGCAATATCCGCCACATCCTGCGCAAATACCGACGATCCTGCGTCTGACAATACCGCAGACACCACTACAGCCGCCCCCGCAGGCGATAATGCGGACACCCAAGCTCCCGAAGGCAACGATTCAAGCGTTGCCGACACCACCGCTCCCGAAGAGATCGATACCGGTCTGCCGGAAGGACTTGACTTTGACGGTCAGACAATTAGCTTCCTTATCTGGAGCGACCACACCATGAAAGAGTTTTACGTTGAGGATATAACCGGCGATATCATCGGCGACCAGATCCATGAGCGTAACGCAAATGTATCGGATACATTGGATATTAAGCTTATGTACACCGAGGAGCCGGGCAACGACTCCAAAATGAGCAAGTTCATTCAAAAGGCAGAGACTGATATCAACAGCGGTGCCTGTGAGTATGATATTATTGCAGGCTACAGCCGTACTGCCCCCGCAATGGCGCTTGACGGCAATCTTGTTGAGCTTACCGAAGCCAAGTACCTTGACTTTGATCAGCCTTGGTGGCCGAAGGCACTTATTGACGAGTGTATGATCAACGATAAGCTATACTTCTGCTCGGGTGACATTTCCACCAACCTGCTCTGGATGATGACAGCAACCTTCTTTAATACCGATCTTATGACTCAGTACGGTCTTGAGGATCCCTATGAGCTGGTCAATAAAAATCAGTGGACAGTCGATAAAATGATCGAAATGACCACCCAAAGATACAATGACGTTGACGGCGGAGGCGAGAAGGACGAGGGCGACGTATACGGAAACGTTATTTACAATATCAATGTTGACGCATTCTTTACTTCCTCCGGCTTTATCGCCCTTGAAAAGGACAACAACGGCGAGATCATTATCTCTCCCACACTGACAAGCGAAAAGATATACGGTCTTATAGACAAGCTGGGTGAGTATCTCAACGGCCCCGACGTATATTACAAGAGCTCTACCTCCGTTCGCGATATTTTCTTCGAGCAGCGTGCCATCTTTACCTCCGACCGCGTATTTATCGTAGCAGGTAAGGACAACGGCAAGGCAGGCAAGATCGAGTTTGAGTACGGCATCGTTCCCGTTCCCAAGTTTGACAGCGCACAGCAAGAGTTCTATACCAGCGTAGGTCACCCCTTCACAATGTATGCAATTTCTATTGGTATTAAAGATAATGAGCTTGACGGCATCTCCGCAACGCTTGAGATGCTGGCAGCCGACAGCTACAGACTGGTAACTCCTCAGGTATTTGAGTCCGCAATGAAGGTCAAGTACGCAAGCGACAACAAGGCATCCGCAATGTACGATATTCTCCGTGAGAACGTTCGTTTTGACCTGGGCAGACTTTATTCCTCCAACATAGGCGACTTGTATAAGACTATGCGTACACAGGTGTTCAACAACTCCAAGACCTTCGCTTCTCAGTATAAGACACTTTCTAAGCTCATCAACAAGGGTATTGATGCTATTTCCGCGGCATATCAATAAACGATATATCAAAGGAGTCAAAGTAATGAAAAAGACAGTATCAATAGTTATTACACTGACCATGCTGATGGGGTTGCTTGCAGTCGTTCCGTTCAGTGCGTCTGCGGCATGGAGCGGCGGTGTTGCCACCGCATTCGCGGGTGGCACGGGTACAGAGGCTGATCCTTATCTTATCAGTAACGCTCAGCAGCTGGCACTTGTTGCCGACACAGTAAACTCGGGGCACAGTAGCTATGAGGGCGTTTACTTCAAAATGACGGCTGATATAGATCTGGCAGACATTCCGTGGGAGCCTATCGGAAACTATGTAAATAAAACCGAAATATTCAAGGGTAACTTTGACGGTGACGGTTATACCATTCACGGTCTTTATATCGACAACGCCGATGCCGCAAACGTAGGTCTTTTCGGCAGAACTTCGGGAGCTACCATTAAAAACCTTACTGTCAAGGGCGACCTTGTCAGCGGTAAGCAATATTCGGGCGCTATTGTTGGCTATGCTATGAAAACTACCAACATTCTCAACTGCACCTCCGAGATACAGCTTATTGTAGGTAGCACTGTCGGCGGTATCGCAGGACGTGTTTCCACAATTAATGATGAAAAGGTGTTTAACAATATTATCGGCTGTATTTCTTACAGTAATATTAACACTCTGGCCGCAAAGAACGTTTTTGTAGGCGGCATTGTTGGTGCGGCAGGCGGTGTTATTATCAACTACTGCGGCAATCACGGTAAGGTTGATATTACCGAGGGCGGCACAAGTCTGGGCCTTGCAGGCGGTATTGTAGGTGTTCAGGGCGCGGATAGCCTGACCTCTCATGTTCGCAACTGCTATAACGTAGGTTCTGTCAGCGCAATTTCAACTTGTGATAATACCTATGCAGGCGGTATTGCAGGCCGTGCGGCTCACGTTGAGGATTATGAACAGCTCGCCGATGTTAAGTGTTGCTTCAGCGTTTCAAAGGATATTGTGGTCAAGGATGCATCCGGTGCGGTTATTGATGACAAGTTCGGAAGCCTTATCGGTAACATTCACAAGTTTGCAACTGTTCTCAACTGCTACACCTCCGTTCCGTTGACCGAGATGGTAGATGTTGGCTTTGACGCGTTTGCGTCCGTTGAGGAGGGCGGCATCACGATTCTGACGCTTGAGCAGATGTCGGGTCTTGATGCTGTTACCACCATGAAGCTGGGCAGTGCATGGGTAGCGGGAACTGAGCTTCCCACTATTGATACCATAGCGGCTCTTACCGCGCCCAATGATGTCCCCGACACAGAGGCTGACACCGAGACCGAAGCACCCACTACAACCGAGGCGCCTGACGCTAACGCAGATACAACCACTGCGGCTCCCGAGGTTGAGGACACGACCACAGCGGCGTCTGATGATCAGGACACCACTACAGCGGTTCCTGCTACCGATGCTCCCGCAACCAACGCTCCCACCACCGAGGCTCCCAAGGACGAGGGCGGATGCGGCGGCTTTGTAGCGCTGGGCATCGTTGCAGCTCTCATTCCCGCGGCAATCGTTGTTTGTAAGAAGAGAGATTAATTAGAGAATGATAATAATACCTTGAGGGGGTGCTTTTTGAAAAAGCACCCCCTCAAACTCCCCCTCAAAACTTTTTAACAAGAGAGGTGGATAGATACCCTCCCCTACAATTTTACAATAAAATTAATTATCATCCACGAAAAGCTATCTTAATTCTGCATTCTGCATTAATTTGTTTTCTGCTATTGATGTTTCGCGGCAATTATAGTATAATAAGGTATCTTTTAAGGAGAAATGCCATGAAAAAGCTTTCATTATTTATTATACTTATCATAGTGCTGGCGATGACAGTGTCTGCGTGCGGCGCTGACGGCAATACAGCTGTCACCACGCCGTCCGACACGACTGTATCGGCGACGTCCGATACAACTACCGCCGCAGTTAACGTGCCGAATGATGTTGTACTGGTTTCGGGCGGTGTCAGCCACTACAAGATCATTCGCGATGAGGACTCAAGCGAAAAGGCAACAAAAGCGGCAATGGATATACGCCGCGCTATCGCCGAGATCACGGGTGTCACTCCCGAAATAACCACCGACTATAAAAAGAAGGACGCCGAATACGATCCCGACACAGTGGCGATCCTGGTAGGCAACACGGGTTACAACGAATCTGTCGCGGTTGCGGAAGGCATGGGTTACGGTGAGTTCCGCATACAGGTTTACGGAAACAAGATAGTGGTTGCCGGCGCGCTTGACGAAACTATTGAACGTGCCTCCGCCGCGTTTTGCGCTAAACTCAAAGAAAATTGGGACGGTGAGACGCTGTCACTGCCGCAGGATTACAGTCAATCCCAAGTTACCAGCAAGTTTCTTAACGCTGTGCCTGTCTGCACGTACGGCTATCTTGAGGGTGTCTATGACGCGGGAAATGAGACAGAGCTGTTTATAATCGACAACGTGACCGAGCAGGAGTACAAAAATTACATAACCACGGCAACAGAGAAGGGCTGTGAGTTTTATGATGATAATGAAATTAACGGCAATTTGTTTACAACGCTGACCTGCTCTGAGGCAACTCTCAACGTTATGTATATCAAGGGCGACAAGGAAATACGCATTTGCGCCGACCGCCCCGCCCACGCCGCCATTCAGCCGCGGGATGAGGAAAATGTGTATACAGTCACAACAAAAAGCTCGGTGACGCAGGTGGGCTGTGAATATGCCTACGGGTCCGAGACCATTGCCGACAAGCAGATAGGAATGTGCTACATTTTCAAGCTGGCAGACGGCAGCTTTATTATTGAGGACGGCGGATTTAATGACAAACACGACGCCGACCGTCTTTATAAGGCGCTGATTGAGCTTAACGGCGGCAAAAAAGATGGAATTAGCATTGCCGCCTGGATATTCTCTCACACCCACGGCGACCACATAGGCGCGTTCCGTCAATTTACCAATTATTATGCGTCCCAGGTTGCGGTGGAAAGATTTATTTTCAATATTCCGTCTTACGATCAGTATATTGAGGCGGATTACGATAACGCAAGTCCCGGAACTGCACTGCTTACCGCAATGAAAAAATATGTGGGTGCCAAGCTGTCCGTGGCACATCCCGGTCAGGTCTACAAGATACGCAACGCCACAATTACAATTTTGTTTACCTACGAGCTGCGTATGCCTGCAAAGATGACTACGTTTAATTCCTCCTCTATCGTTGCTCGCATTGAAATAGAGGGGCAGAGCTTTACAATGCTGGGCGACCTTTACACCGACGGCTGTACTGCGCTGGCAAGGTTGTACGGAAAAGAACTAAAGACCGACTTTTTGCAGGTCGCGCACCACGGCGCCAGCGGCGGTGTTTATGAAACCAACAAGCTGCTTGATCCGACAGTTTTGCTATGGCCGCTGGGCGAGTATGACTATTTCGGAGTGGGCAAGTGGAACAGAAGCGCCGAGACGTATAACAGATGGTTCTTCGAGTCGCCCACGTTGAAGGAAATCATTCTGGCAGGCTCAGCGGTACGTACCCTGGAGTTGCCGTATAAATTCCCCGCGCAGCGGGTGTTGCCTGTGCAAAACGAAAAAAGGCTGTGAACACAGCCTTTTTAATTGTAGTTTTCCGTTTCTCGCTGTATCTCCTGCATTTTTTCTTCCATAAAAGCGATGGATTCGGAATACGTTTTCATTTTTCCGTGAAGATCGGGGGGTACCTTGCCCTCGTTTTTGTACTTCAGACGGTGCTCAAGAGTTGCCCAATAGTCCATGGCGATGGTGCGTATCTGTATCTCGGCAGGTACCATGACCGAGCCGTCTGACATATACACCGATACGTCCACGATAAGATGCAGGCTGCGGTAGCCGCTGGGCTTGGGATTGGAGATATAATCCTTTTTTTCAAGCAGTGTGATATCGTTGTGGGCTATAAGCAGATCGGCTATGCGGTAGGCGTCGTCGATGTAGTTGCAGATGACGCGAATGCCCGCAATGTCGGTGAGATTGTCGTGTATGGATTGCATGGTGATGGGGAACCCACGCTTTTTCAGTTTGTCGAAAATGCTGCGAGGCGTTTTGAGCCGTGTCTCTATGTGGTGAATGGGATTGTAGTCATTTTTGACGTGAAATTCGTCGTCGAGCGTTTCCAGCATCATGTTTATTTTCTTGATCGCCGCGCGGTATAAAAGCATTTGCTCCGAAAAATAGGACACGTATGCGTCCAGCTTATTGGCGCGAAGCAGCTCCGTAAGCTCTGCGGGATTGAATTCAAGATCTGCCGTGATGATCGCCTCCTTTGCGGTTTCTTCATTTATATTATAATATATACAGGACGGCTTGTCAAATGAATTTTTGATGTAAATTGTGTGAGGGAAAATAAAGGATTGGTGTAGTTGTGCTAAAAAACCAAGTGGAGCCGTAAAATTACGGCTCCGTTTCGGGAATATAAAAGCAATCTTTTTTCCACATGGCAACATTAGTGTCTATGTAGTTCCATATTTTTTGATAATCTTCTTGGTGACGTATTACGTGGTCGTGATAGGATCGTTGCCATATTGAGCAGCCGATTTCTTTAGTTACCAATGTTTTGAATGAACGTACAATGCTTTGAATATTCTTTGTAGGGGACGATGCCCACATCGTCCCGTGAAGAAATATGATCAAATGAATATGGTTAGGCATAATAACATATTTGTTAATTTCTATATGTCCATAGCGGGTATTAATATTGTTGATGTATTTGTTGCATACCAAGCCGTATGCTGAGAGTTGATTTATCGGGACGATGTGGGCATCGTCCCCTACAATTATTTTGGATAACAGTTCTTTTCTGTCTTTTACACATATTGTAATAAAATATGCGCCCGGATTACTGTAGTCATACCCTTTTAAGCGTATCGGTTTTCGCTGTGGATAACTTTTTTCCATCGTTTTTATATAGCTTTGCAGCAACTGACGGACATTTAACTTTATTACAGCAAAAATTTGAGCTTTTCGGGGGTCGTGTGGTAATCGTCAATGGCGACGGAGGCGAAATCGGACTTGAAAACTGCCTCGTCATTGCCGCCGGGGCCGTAGTCGTCGCCAACGTACAAAACATTTTCGTGTGTCAGACCGTGCTCGCGGCAGTAAACGTCCAGCGCGTAATATTTGTCATAGGGCGCGGGAACCATGTCGAAGGAGGACGAGCCGCCCACGAACACCGTGTATTCGGGGAACAGCGCCTTGACCTCCTCGTAAATAGCGCGGCGTTTTTCGCGTGTGGGGTCGTAAGCTAACTTTTCGTCAATGGGAGCCTTGGTGCCGATGCAGGGAATCGTGACGGCACCCGACGCGTGGAACTCCACGCTGTCGCCCCAATATTTTGTCATTCCGTATTTTTTTCTCATGGATTCAACGCGAGCAGTGACGCTCTCTCTGTCGCAGGGCAGAGTCTGCTCGGCGGCGATGACGATATCCTTTTTGTCAGCATCGTAGATCGCGTACTGAAGACCGTAGTTGCCGATTATTTCCAGCGGATATTCGCCCATCTGGTTGAAAATTCGGCGGCAAGCGCCGGCGCCCACCATGAGCAGCTTGTACTTTTTCGACAGATCGTCCAGCAGCTGCTTGGACGCGGACTCCAAGGGAGACTTGTGCTGTGTCAGCGTGCCGTCAAGGTCAAAAGCAACTATTTTTATGTTCTTGGGATCAATGTTTGTTACAGTCATAATAGTAATCCTTTGTTTTTATTTTACCTTATTATATAATGTTTTTCGTCAGAATGCAATAGTTTTTTGAAAAAGCGCGTATTTTGAAATGCGGCAAAGGATTAAATTGAAAAGACTTTAATGCTTTGCGGCTCTCGCGCAGAAAAATAAATATTATTTTTCGGTTGTAGGGGACGGCGCCCATTTGCTTGCAAATGTTTCGTCCCGCAAAAATTGTGTGAAATAAAAACAGGGGTAAAAATTTATATTATCCATATAAAAATTTTTATACCATTGCTTTAGGGACGTCGAGGGCGCCGTCCCCTACTATCTTGTAACCATTAAAACTTTATGTTTGAATTCTACCCTCTCACCCGCTGCGCGGGAGCTCCCCCAAAGGGGGAGCCTTTAAAATACCGCGATTAAAAGCCTCTCCTTTCGGGAGAGGTGGCGCGCGTACATTTGCGAAGCAAATAGCGCGACGGAGAGGGTGATAAAAAGTAAAGTTTTAAATGTTACATCGTACTACGGTTTTATAGGTATATTAATATATAGCCGAGAAAATTTATTAAACCATTCACTCTTTCAAAGTAAAAAACCACCGCGGCATATGCCGTGGTGATCAAACTATGTAATTTAAGCTGCGAAATAGCCCTTTGTGCACATACCGACGATCCACGCCAGAAGTCCCGCAACTGTAGGCGAGGACACCCAAGCGATAGCAACGTTCTTGAGCACGCCGAAGTGAACCTTCTTAGCGCCGTTTACAAGACCCGCACCGATAACAGCACCGACAACAGACTGTGATGTAGATACGGGAATACCCATCAGGTTACCCATAAGCACAACGGTCAGCGCGGAAGCAAGAATGACAACGAATCCGTCAACCTGTGTGATCTCGGCAATGGAGGAGCCGACTGTCATCATAACTCTCTTGGAGAAGGTAAGAACACCCACCGCGATGGCAACACCACCGATGATAGCGGCGATGCGCGCACCTGTGAAGAAGCCGCTGTTACCGAATATCAAGTTAGAGCCTACGTCATAGTAGTCGTAGTAGAAAGCGGTAACGGAAGCCGAGCTGTTCTGACCGATACTGTAAGCCGAGAAAGCACCTGCGCAGATATAACCGATCTTGATAATAATATCGTAGTGCTTCATTGAGGTCAGCCACTTTTCAACGAACTTCTTTACAATGAACACCAGCACAAACGAAATAAGCGCCGCGCCCAAGGGGTTAATAAGCCAAGTTGACATAAACTCCAGTATTTCCGTGAGGTTCTGCGACTTTACAACAGGGTTGGTGTAGTCCGCGTAGCACAGACCCCATCCGATAACGGCACCGGTAACCGACTGGTTAGCCGAAACGGGGAATTTGAGGTAACTCATTACGAATACCGTGATAGCGGCACAAGCAAATATGATAGCACCCTTAAGGGCGGACTTGATCTGGATATCCTTCATTTTTGCCTTGTCGACGTTGTCCTTAGAGGAGAGAACAGGCATTTTATTTTCGTCAAGAACGTACTTCTCTTCGCCGGTTGCCTCATCGATAACCTTTTCGAACTCAACGCCGGCAGCCTCAAGATCGTCGGCACTTGCAACGACCTCGTTGTTGGTTGCGATGCTGTTCAGCTTGGTAATATTCTGGTGACCGACGAGTATGGCACCGCACAGCACCATGGTTGCAATAATAATTATTGCAGTGCGGTATTTTACGACGCGGGTCGCAACGGCAGTACCGAATGCGTTCGCGGCATCGTTAGTACCGAGGGACCAGCCCATAAAAAGACCGGCCGCAAGCAGCAAATATATCCACATTTCCGGTCGCCTTATGCCTTTCTGGCAATAACCATGATCTGGATCTTGTCTGCAATGTCTTCGATTCTGTCGGAAATATCACCCAGCTGCTCAATGATCTCGGCAGCCTGCATTTTTTCAGCAAGCTGAGTGTTGCCTGCGAATATAGCTTCGGTAAGCTTATCCTCGATGCGGTCAACCTGAGATTCAAGCGCACGGATAGCGTCAAGCTTTGCGGGATCCTGCTGGAGAGCGTTCATCTTGGAGAACAGCATACTGATGCACTCTTCAAGAATTTCGAACTGCTGCTTGGTGATGTTGAAGATCTCCATAAGGTCTTCAGCATACTCTGCAGGGCAAGCGAAGCGCTGCTGAACGATCATTTTTGCAACGGTCTCACACTTGTTTGCGATCTTGTCGCAGCTTGCCGCGATAGCAATGAGGTCCTCGCGAGTGGAGGGCAGGTAAGCGCCTGCGCTCAGCGAGTCGATCATAGCACGCAGAGAAACGTCAGCGGCATTTTCAGCCTCCATAACGCCCTCGCAAAGCGCGCGGAGTGTCTCCGGAACTGTTTCGGGAGTGGTAGCGGCGCGCATGAAGCTCTCAAAGTTAATGAGACACTTCTCAACGTCTTTGATCTGCTCAACGATCATTGCGTGAACATCACTGTTTTTTCTAAGCATATGGATAAACCTCCGGTAATTAAAATAATAAAAATTCGGCATATGACCGAATGTGATATTATATTATAGCACTGAAAGTCGATATTGTCAACACATATTTACACTTTTTGCACAAAAGTTGCGAAACGTATACCGCCCGGTTGCGTCAAAATCACGTTATTTATGTGCCGTACAGAGCATAAAATTTACATTGATATATATCCGAAGATGGGCGCTTCGGCATGAAGGATGTAAAGCATTTTATAAGTTTTATATATGCTTCGACAAATTCAAACAAAAATATTGCTTTTTCAATGCATATATGATATAATAATTGTGTATATTTTAAGTTTAATTTGTTATGGTTTTGTGATTTTTTGCATTTTATTCAATAATTATACTATGGTGGTCAAAAAATGAAGAAATTTATTATTATGCCCGATATTACCTGTGACCTGTCAGAGCAGATACGCGACTACTTCGGACTTGAGGATTATATACGCGGTCATGTCCATATAAATGATAAGAGCCTCGCGACAACGCTGGACTGGAGCAATATTGACCGCGAAACTTTTTATAAGACGCTGTCCGACAAAAAAAGCACCGTCAGCAGCGCGGCGGCAAGCCCCGAGGAGTATTATCTGGCTTTCGGGAAATACGCTGAGCAGGGATACGATATTCTCAGTATGTCCATATCTTCCGCGATAAGCGGAACTTATAATATTGCCGTGTCCGCCGCGGAGCGCATAAAGCAGGATTACCCCGACTGCAACATTTACTGTCTTGACACGTGCCGTATGTCGGGCTCGTTTGGTCTGCTTGTTGCATACGCGTGCGAGCTGAAGTCCCGGGGCAAGACTTTTGAGCAGGTGATCGAATGGCTGGAGCAAAACAAGTCCCGCGTTCACCAGATGGGCCCCATTGACGACTTGACGGTAGTTGCGCGCCGCGGACAAATATCGGCCGGCAAAGCGGTCATGGGCAACTTGGTTGGCATCAAGCCTATGGGCGACTGCAATGCGAGCGGTTACGTTTCGGTGCTTGCCAAGGCAAAGGGCATCAAAAAGGCGCTCAATGCTACGGCGCAGTACCTCAAGGAGTTAGCTGTGGACGTGGAAGAGCAGTATATCTTTATTATGCACAGCAACCGAGAAAAGTTCGCCATGACGCTCAAGGAGCTGGTGGAGAGCGCGGTCAACTGCAAAAAAGTGTTTGTCAGCGACGTATTCAGCGGCTGCGGAACAAATATCGGAGAGGGAATGATCAGCCTTTACTTTTTGGGCGAGCCTATTACCGACGATATGACAAAGGAAAAACAGACGCTTGAGCGCCTACTCAATGATAAATAAAAATTTTATTACATTTCGAGTCGGGAGGCAATTATGAAAAAGATAACAAGCAGAAAAAAGCTTGCTCTTTACGGGTGCTCGGGTATGGGTGTCAATATGCTGACGCTTATGGTGGGCTCATATTTGTGCAGTGCACTGCTGGTAGGCGGATTTGAGGAACACGTCGAGTCGTGGACTTATCTCAATCGCGACCTTGTTGTGGCAGGGCTGTGGGCGGTGCTGGTCTTTTTGGCAAAAGCGCTGGACGGCATTATTGATCTGCCGCTGGCGTCCTTCGCGGACAGACTGAACACTAAATTCGGCCGCAGAAAGACGGCTATACTGCTGGGCTTTGTGCCTATGATAATTTCGTATCTGCTGTTTCTCGTGCCGCTGAACTCCGAGGCGACGCTGCTCAATACAGTATGGTTTGGTGTACTGCTTTGCGTTTTTTATACGTTTTACACGCTGACAATGCTTACGTTCTATGCGACCTTCTCGGAAATATGCGAAAGTGAGCAGGATACCGTGTTTATTTCCAACATTAAATCTATATGCGACGTGGTATACTTCATTTTGGGCTTTGCGCTGGTGCCTGTCTTTGTGGGCATGGGCATCAACATCCGCATTGTCGCGCTGATCTTCCTGCCTCTCTCGCTTACTATGCTTATTCCGCTGTTTCTGCTCAAGGAAAACGACGAGGATGACGAGCAGAGAAGCGTCAGATCGCTGACTTTGGGGCGCGCTATGGTTACGTCATTTAAGAACAAGTCGTTTATTTACTGGATGTTTACGACCTCTGTAATGACTATCGGTCTGCAGCTGTTTTTAGGCGGCATCAACGAGCTGTTTTCCTCCACGGGACTCAATATGACGGTGGTAATGGCGTCTTCCTTTGTTCCCGTTCCGTTCACTTTGATACTTTATAATTATATTGTAAAGCGTAAGGGCCTGGCGTTTGCTTACAGATACGTTTTATCCGTATTTTCTATCGGTATGATGGTAATGTTTGTGTGCAACGTAAATTCGGATAATATGTCGAAGCTGGCGTTGACGCTTGTGGCAATACTGGGCGGCGTTTTCGTGTCCTTTGCCATCGGCGCGTTTTTCTCCATTACGTATACAGTGCCTACCCATCTTGCGCAGCGTGAGTTCGAGCAGACGGGCAAGACGGTTGCCACCATGTTCTTCGCTGTTCAGGGCGTATTTGAGGGCGTGGCGTCGGGTATTGCTACGGGACTGATACTTGTCGCGCTGAAAAATTTTGAAAAAATTTCGCTGTTGCCCATTATCGTCGCGGTTTGCTGTATGACAGCGTTCTGTATGTCATTCGGCTTTAATAAAACCGTGGCACTTATGGGAAAGGACGGCAAGGGATCTGATAAATGATAGATTTTTTTACAAGCCCTGTGTTTTTGTGGGTCGCGGGCATTATTGTGGGTTCGGGACTCGTAATGTGGATAGTGTCGTATTTTGTGGCATCTTATATAGTTTACAATCACACGCTGCGCAAGCGGAACAAAAATATTTGGGGGCGCGAGGACATTGAGCACATAGCCGACTATCAGCAGCCTATGTACAGGACAGGTGCCGAGTGGGCGCGTGATAACGCGGCGCGCAAGACTGACGTGCACATTGTCCGCGACGGACTCAACCTGTACGGCGAATATTACGATTTCGGACATGAGCGTTGCGCAGTCATTTTGTCGGGCAGGACCGAGAGCCTGAGATACGGCTATTATTTCGCCATTCCGTATGCAAATAACGGCTGCAACGTGCTTGTTATCGACCCCCGTGCTCACGGACTCAGCGACGGCGAATTTAATACCGTTGGATTTGAGGAAAGCCGTGACGCGGTGGCGTGGCTGAACTATATGCGGGACGAGTTCAATATCAAGTCCTTCGTTCTGCACGGCATATGTATCGGCGCGGCGACGGGTATGTTCGCCCTTAACAACGAGGATTGCCCCGACTGCGTGGACGGTATCGTTACCGAGGGTATGTTCCCCAACTTTTCGGAGTCGGTGAAAAATCATATGATCGAGCAGAAGCGGCCTGTGTTTATCACATTGGGACTTATCGACCGCTGGATGATACATTATACGGGACATTCCATGAAATACGGTCCGCTGGATATAATCGCGGGCATCGAAACGCCGCTTCTCATGCTTCACAGCCGCGAGGATCTGTATTCCACTCCCGAATACGCGCAAAAGCTGTATGACGCATCGGGAGCAGTCACCAAAAAGCTGGTTTGGTTTGAGCACGGACGCCACTCCATGCTGCGCCCCACCGACACCGAGCTTTATGATAGATCCATAGCGCAGTTCCTGTCTGAGATATAAAGCCAATTAAAACCTCTTGACAATTAAGTCAAAGAGTGATAAAATTATTTTACAATCTTATTTTAGGAGGCATTCTAATGGATAACAAAGTTCTTTACGGCATTATGTGCATTATTTTCAACTCTATCGGCGTTCCTTGCTTTATGAGAGGCGACGTTAAGACCGGTATTCTGAGAATAGTTTTGGGCTGTGTGACCTTCGGCGTTATCGGAACGATAAACTCTATCATGGGCATCATTCTCGGCATCAAGGTGCTTTGCATGTCTGACGCTCAGTTCGCAGAGCAGAAGGATACTCTGGTTATGGGTATTCCCAAGGGCAGATAATTTTTGAAAAACATAAAAACAAAAGAGAGAGTAATGCGGAAACAAAATTCCGCAAAGCTCTCTCTTTTATGCTTTTTTATAAGTGATATTCTTTGCTGACGCAAAGAGTGATATTTTTGCTGCGCAAAAGTGATATTGAAGCCTATGGCTTCAGTGATATTCTATTCGCCTCTAAGCCTCGCAACACTCGCTGCGCGAGCAGCGAATACCACTCGGCGTAAGCCGAATATAACTGCGAAGCAATATAACTCGCCGCAGGCGAATAGAACTGGCGCGATACTCCGATAAGAGTATCACGCCAAACGCTCTGTTCTTGTTTTTTTATATTTTACTCAAAAGATCGACCTCATATGTGCGCACAACGTCGGGTGTTTCGGTGGCGACCGAGAGGGCATATTCGCGCTCGTTCAGCGTTAGTATTCTTGTGTTTACCTTGCCGCTGAGCGTGTCGTGATCCATGGGTACGAATGCGCTTCCGCTTCCGTAAGCCTTGAAAAGACTTTCCTTGGCAGACCACTTTTCCAGTAAAAAGCGGGGACGGTCGGAGTCGGGTGTATTTTCGTAAAGCTCAAGCTCGGACTCATTCAATATTTTTTGCGCCATGCGGTCGCGCAGGGCAGGGCGGTCGGCTTCAATATCCACGCCCACCTCGGCTCTCGACACGGCAACCGCTACCGCGCCGTCGCAATGCGACAGCGAGAAAAAGCATTTTTCCGTGGTCCACTTACCGTGCTCGTTTTTTGAGAACGCCATATCCTTCATTTTAAAGCCGAAGGAGCGCTCCAGCGCGTATTCAAGCAACTTCCATACGCACCATTTTTCTGTCTTGACGCGCTCATTTGTCACCCCATCAAGCTCGGCTTGACGTTCGGGCGGATAAAGCTTAGTCAATTCGGGCGAAGCGAGGATGCGTGCCACGTATACGTCTGCTACGGGAAGTGAGCGGAACAGGGCGCGGACGTCGGCAGTCTGGGAGCAATACGGCTTGCCCGTGACGCAGTCGTAGGCAAAATGCTCGCAGTTGTTGTAAAGTATATTGTAGCCCCGCGTGCCTAACTTTGAGCGCGCGTACTCGATGGCCTTTGCGGGACGGCGGTTTTTGCGGCGCTCGGCTCGGTCAAACTCCGCCACCTCAAGAAATCCGCCGCACAAAAACGTGTCCACATCGGAGCAGCATACCTCGATGTCGGTGTCCTTGAGTCCCTGCCGTGCTACGGGTGCAAGACCAAACTGAATTATCTCACTCTCACTGACAAACACGCCGTAATGATATATACTGCCCGCCTTGACGCGCACCATGTCGCCCGACGCGGGGGTTTTCAGTGTCCACTTCATCAGTTTATCTGCTGTTCGATGTAATCTATAACGTCGCCGATGGTCTTGAAGTCACCGAAGCCTACGTTTTCGAACTCTATTCCGAAGAATTCCTCGATAGCTATGACTACGTAAAGCACACCGACAGAGTTAAGTCCCAGGTCTGTAACAAGGTTTGAGGATTCGTCAAGTGTGGCTACGTCGGGCATACGTTCACGCATGACCATTTTCATTATATCTGTCAGCTTTTCTTTGATTTCATTTCTTGAGAGTGCCATTTTCCTGTCTCGCAATCTTCATCGCGGGAGTGCGGATAAAATCGCTGTCCCTGATGATAAATTTGTTTATTTTTTCGAACGCGGGCAAGGTTTCGTTGACCGCGCGCAGTTTTTCGTTCAGATATTCGCCTATGTTCTCCACGCCTTGCGCTTTTATTGCCGCCATACGGGGAACGACCTCAAGTATGAGCTGCTGAACACCGTCCTCGGTAATGTCGTAAACCAGGCAGTCCTGAACGCAGTCCAGGGCGTAGAACTTGACCTCAAGCTCGGCGGGGGAAATGTTTTCGCCCGAGGCGAGCACGATTATTTCTTTTGTACGGCCGGTAATGTAAAGGAAGCCGTCCTCGTCGAAGCGGACAAGGTCGCCTGTCTTGAACCAGCCGTCCTCGTAAGCCACGGCATTTTCCTCGTCGCCGAAGTAGCCGTCCATCATGTTGACGCCACGGAGCCACAGCTCGCCGTCAACTGTCTTATATTCCATTCCGGGGTAGATAAGACCGACAGATTCGGGCTTTTCAAGCGCCTCGGGGTTGCCGCTTACAAGGTTTGCGCTCTCGGTAAGACCGTAGCCGGGGCACAGCTGTATACCTAGCTTGTCATACTCGCGGACAAGGTAGGGAGGAACAGCGGCGGCGCCGCATATGATAGTCTTCATATCCTCACCCAGCATATTTCGTCCGAACTGCTTGGACAGATTAAGTGCCATCTCGGCAAGGGCGGGAACAAATATCATAATGGTGGGACGGTGAACCGCAATATCCTTGAACATATTCTTGGGATTTTTGCAGATGAAAAGACTGCTGCCCGTGTAAAGTGAGGTCAGCGTGTTGCGGATAAGACCGAAAACGTGCGTCAGGGGCAGAACAAGGAAATATCTCTGCTCAAAAACCTCGCGGTAGCCGTAGCAACCGTTTTTGATGCCGCGCATAACGGCTCTGTGGGAAAGTCTTGCGCCCTTGCTCTTGCCTGTGGTACCGCCTGTGAAAATAACGGTGGAAAGGCTGTTGGTGTCGGGGGAAACAGCTTCGGTCGGGGCGTCAGCTGTTGTAGCAACGTCAATAAGTGAGAGCGCGGGGTTTTTCTCACGAGCGATGGCGACACCGGCATCAAGAGATGCGTCATAGACGATCGCTTTAAGTCCGAACTTCATAGAGCAACCGAAAATTGTCATAGCATCCAGGTGAGGAGGCAGCAGTACGGTGGCAACGCCGTAGGTGTTGGCAGCCATGTACGCCTTTATAAATCCTACCGAATTGGGGGCGAGAATACCGATAATGTCGCCTGTGCTCACGCCGTTATCTTTGAGAACAGTTCTGAATTTGGCTATCTCGGCGTCAAGTGATGCGTATGTATGATCAACTCCGTTGTCGACGACGGCGCTCTTATCGCCGTAAGTATTGACGCTGTGCTGCCACATCTCGGTGAGATTGGCGAAATCCACTATTTTGGCAAAGCTTTGCGCGTCGGTGTATTTTTCAAATATGCTTGCGTTCATTTGGAAGTTACCTCCTCTTTTACCTCGTCAGCTGTTTTTGGCTGCGAGCCTTTCTTGTTATATTTGGAATAATAAATTTCTTTCAGCTCCTGTTCTTTGTCGTGAACAAGGTCGGCAACGCGGTTGAGCTCGTCTACCGTGGGCATGATGCCGCACTTCTCGCGCACGTTTATTGGCTGTCCCACAATTGTGGTGCGGCGTCCATACCAATTATCGGGGGGGACAAGATATATGGGTAATATGGGGACATTTGCGGTGTTCGCCATAAGTATCATACCCGATTTGAAGGCAAGCATGTCATCCGACTCAAAATTGAGCCGTCCCTCGGGGAAAATGCAGATGACCTTGCCGCGCTTTAAGCGGCGTGTGACTTCGTGGAAGGAGTCCAGGCTGAAATTTTCCTTATCCACCTTGATGCACCGCATATTTTCAAACAGCCATCGTTTGCCGGGGGTGTCGTAAAGGTCCTTGGTAGCCAGCGAAAAGACGCGGCGCCGCCAGAACACGCAAAGTATAACTATAGGGTCAAAAAAGCTGCAATGGTTGGCGGATATCATAAACCCGCCTTTTGTTTTGGGCTTGCCGAAGGGGTAAATTACGCGTGGACGTATCCACAGCAGAGTGGGCAGTGCGCCCGTAACCTTGGCAAAGTCGTATAAAAAGCAGTCGTAGGACTCACCTTTTTTCTTGTTTTTCTTTTTCTTCAAGTCTTTGGATGAGCTCAATTATTTTCCCCCTTACGTGTGAAGTAATATTTGCTATGTTTTGTCTTTCGGAAAGCTCGTCGTTGTAAAGCGAACGCACGTCAATGGGAGTGCCGATCATAACTCTCATACGCCGTTTTTCAAAAAAGTGACCGTTGTTGCAGATGGGTATGATAGGTGTGCCTGTTTGCAGAGCCAGATATATTGCGCTGGGCTTGAATTCCAGCGGTCTTGACTCTTCCGGCAGAGGCAAGCGGGATTCGGGGTATATTTCAACCACGCCGCCGCGGTCGAGAATCTTGGCGCAGGTTGACATAAACGCGAAGTCGTGGGCGGCACGGTCTACCTTGATAGTTCCCAACGCACGCAGGAAAAAGCTCATGAAAACATTTTTTTCATATAGTATCTCCGCTACGGCACAACGCAGCGTGCGGGAGGGAAAAGCAAACATGGTGACCGCGAAGTCATATACCGAGTTGTGGTTTGAAACCACAACTGCACCGCCGCGTATGCGCCGCGACTGCACCTTTTTGTTTTCATAGTATGTTTTTGGGCGAAGCAGCAACACATATACGGGCCAGGCAGTTATTTTTACAAACCAGGTGAACAGAAAAGTCATATATTTTTATCCTTTATGGGAATGAAGCTTGTTTGCGCCGTGCTGAAGCAAGGACAGCGTAATGACGTTCAGCGGCAGCAGAGGGAATATTATTGACGTAACAACTATCAGCCACGCGGGAATGCGAAGCGTAATGCCCTCGGACTCGGCGGTATCCATCAGCTCACGACGTGCTCTCAGCGCCACAAATATTGCCGCAAAGGGAATAAAGCAGGAAAGAATCCAGCGAAGGACCGTTTTTCCTTTGCCGGTCAGTGTCCTAAGGGACTTGAGCAAGAATCCAAGCCAGATAAATCCGAAAATAAAGCCGGACAGAATGGAAAGTCCTACCTGAACGAAAATTATCTCGCCCTTTTCCTCGGGTATCTCTTGTTCCTCCAGCTCGGAAATGTCAAGTGAGGGATCCATTTTCTTGAATTCACGGGCAAGAATTGCGGGGGTGTAGTCACGCGGCATTTTGAAGGCAATGAAAAATCCTATAATGCAGGTGGCGCATACGATAAAGGGAACTATCAGGTTGCCGAGATTGTATACTTTCGAGATATCGTCGCCAAAGCCGAAGGCAGCGGCGGCGTCCTTAGCGTTCTGTGTCCAGACTATGCCCGACGCTGACTTTGAAATAAACAGATTTTTTACGTATTCATATACAAGCGAGCCCGAAATGGCACCGACTATGGACGTGGTAACGGCATTTGCCGCGAAATACATAGCAGAGTGGTTTTTGCCCGTAAGCTGTATTTCAACGCCCGAGATCTGCGCGGGAGCGAGGTAAGGCATCATAAAGAAGGCACCGATAGCCCAGCTTCCGCAAACACCGCCAAGACAGCCGATTATATACTGAAGTAGCTTGTTGTTCTCGCCGACCACGTATGTGGAGGCGAAGAAGAAGGACATTATTGCTACCGCGAACATCAAAAGGCAGGACTGATAAGTAAACCGCACTCCGCGGCGAGATTTGAGCTTGTTGAAAAGGTACAGCATTATGGGAACGGGGGCAAATGCGCAGGTGTTGACCAGTGCCATTTCGGCACCGTTAAAGCCCATGCCGCCGATTATCATGCCGTTCATTGCGGACAGGAACATTTGCAGTCCGAAAAAGGTACAGCAGTTTACAAAGGTCCAGTTAAGGAATATTTTGTTTTTGAAGGTCAGACGCAGACTCTCCATAATGGATATTTTCTCGGAGGATATGCCATGGTTTTCGGGATAACCGTACTTTTCACCTTCCTTGATCATAAACAAGGGAATCAGCATTGTCAGCATCAGGGGAGTGCAAAGGAAAACAAATTTGTCTATGTTGAGCTTCATTCCGTCAAGCAGCAGAGGAACGAGAGCATAGACAAGACAGTAGGAAATGGTGTCGAAAAACGATTTGTAGCCCGAGACACGCAATCTCTGGGGTTCGTCTGTGCACACTGTGGACAGCGAGCCGTAGTAAGAGATAAGGCACATGGTATATGCGGCAAAGAATATTATATTCCAGAACGACACCCATATGGTGTTGAACAGTGTATGCTCAGCACCGCCCACGGGTATCCACGACAGCACAAAGCCCAGCACCATGGGTATAAAGCACACCGCGATGGTGGGGCGGCGTCTGCCCCAGCGTGTTGACATGTTGTCGGTTATATGAGCAAACGGGATATCGATAATTCCGTCAAACACCTTGCCGAGAGCAAATAAAATGGGGAAAACGGCGGGCGCTATAAAGCAGACGCCGCCTGCAATTGCCTGATAGGTGGCGTTGCCCTCAAACGCGACGGGATTGAGCGCATCGGTATAGTAAGCGCCCATAAGCACCATGAGAAAATTAGGGCCGAAGCCTGCGAAGGAAAACAAAAATTCCTTCCATTTTTTATCAAGAGAACGTATCATATTGCACCTCACTTCGCCGTTTTAACGTACTCGCAAAAGTCGCGGGGCGTAAACAAGCTTTGCTTTGCGCTTTCCGTTATTTCCACGGCATATTTGTTCTTTAAAAGCTCAAGTAACATAAAATAGTCAAGACTGCTGCCCTCAAGGTCGCGGAAAAAGTGCGCATCAATGCCGATATGCTTTGCCTCACAGTCCAGAGCCTCGGCAAAGCAGGCGATTATTTCACCTTGTAGCTCGGAAATGACCGAATCTATATGCGCAGCCACATGCTCACGCTCAATATGGCGCAGCTTGCCCGCAAGATACTTTTTGCGCACCTTGTGGCGGCTGATCTTTATCTCGCCCGCCTCCATCAGCGCATCCGAGGTGACGAACACAGTCTTTATTGCCATGTCGAGATGGGCATTTTTAAGCGCGCCGTCAAGAGCGTCGAACACGCCTTCAAGGCGTGCGCCCGAAAAGCATCCCTGCACCGAAGCTATCAGGACAGGCTCGCGGTCCGCACCAGAAATAAGGCAGACGGCGTCGCAATTCGGCACTTTTAGCTGTGGCTCCAGCAGAGTGGGGTTGAGGTTTTCGCCGCCCGCTCCGATGACAAGGTCATCCATGCGTCCCTCGTGATAATATCTTGCGTCGATGACGCTGACAAGGTCGCCCGTTTTGAACCACTCGTTATAATCTGTTACTGCAATGTTGTTTCCTTGCATAATGCGGGCTGCCCGCGTTTTGCCCTTGACAAGCAGCTCACCGCTGTCGGCGCGGCGGTATTCGGTGTATCCGAAGGGAGCACCGATGGACGCGGTATTAAGCACCGACTGCTTGCTTGATTTTTCCACCGAGGTAATGCCTATCTCGGTCATGCCGTATCCGTTGGCGAAGTGGTAGCCGATGCCGTTGTAAAACTCGAATACTGCCGTATCCAGCGCACCGCCGCCCGAGATAAGAAATTGAATACTGTCACCGAAAAGACTTTCGCGCACCTCGCGAAGTGCCGATCTGGCAAACGGCTCTCCAAGTTTGCCAAGACTGTTTGACATTTTCACGGCGCGGCTGAATTTTTTATATGTTTTGTCGCCGCGCGAACGTATTTTTTTGTGAGCGGCGCGGTAAACCTTGTCCCAAACCATGGGCACGGCAAAAATATGCGTGACCTCGTGCTTTTTTACGGTGTTTTGTATGGTTGCGGGGGTAAGGTCCTTGAGAAAAACAAAGGTTCTTGAGAAAAAACCGAACCAGAGGTAAACGGCGATAAAGCCAAATACGTGATAAAAGGGAAGCAACGTCAATTGCTTGAGCTCTCCCTTGTAGTGCCGCTTCATTTGCGGACATTGCTTGATTATATTTGCGCTGTCGCATATCTGATAAAAGAAATTTTCGCCGTTATATGCGCACAGCTTGACCTTTTCCGTTGTGCCCGAGGACATAAACAGTACCTCGTCGCCAAAGGGACGGGGAGTAAGCACATCATTTGAGGGCGCAACGGCGTCCTTTGCCAATACGGTCTTGACCGAAAACTGCTTGCCGTCCGATATTACGGCGCCAACCGCGTGGTCGCGGATAATATCCTCCAGCACGCCGAAAGGCAGGCTCATGTTCATGAGAAGCGGGCGGTATCCGCACACCACTATCTCCCAGAATATGCGTATCCAGTCCATGGAGTTGCCCAGATAAAGACCTATAAGGCTGCCCTGCGGCACGTCCGAAAGCTCCGACGCCAGCGAGGGGGCAGAGGCCAGAATATCGGACTTGAACTGACCGTAGGTCACTTTTTTAATACGGTAGCCGTCGGAAATTTCTGCCATTATATTGTCAGATTCGGAGAACATAAACTCAAAAAGAGTTTCCAGTGTCTTTTCTCTTTTGCGGTATTCTTCAATTTTGTATGAAACAAAGCTGTCGATATTATCAAAACTGCCGATGTTTGTAAGCTTCACTTTTTATCCTCACAATCATGCGAACTGGGGGTGTATATACATTTGATACCATTTACGGATCATGATACCATTTCTCCTCATAATATAATATATATACTTATTTGATTATATCACCAATACAGCGAAAAGTCAATATACAACAATTATTTACACGATATGACAAAACGTGCCTTTACGCTATAATATAAACTTTCGAAAAAACTTGTGACAAAAGTCAATATAATCGAATAATGTACTTGACTTTACCGTTAATTTTTGGTATCATTACTGTACTATCTTTGCGGGATGACCGCACTAAAAAGGAGAAAAATTATGAAGACAGCATTTGTAAGACTGTTCTGTGCCGCACTGGCGCTGGTAATGCTGGCATCCGTTGCCGTAGTGACCGCAAGTGCCGCAGGTGCTGAAATAGTCAACCTTTATGACGAAAGCAAATCCAGTATCGGTATTGCCAGCGCTAAGGACGGCGATGCCAACGGTAACCAGAACTACCATTCCTCCGCTGCTATTGAAGTCGCGGAAGGCGATAAGATCACTATGGGTCCTATTCTTAACGGACAGAGCTGGTGCCTTATGGGCTTTAATGCCGACGGCGGCGTTACCCAGAACCAGATCAAGCCCACCGCTATTCCCCAGACCGGCGTAATTCTGAATAACGCGGTTATTCTGACCTACACTGTTCCCAAGGGAACATCCTACATCAGACTGGTAAACTCCCAGATGTTCTATGACTCCACCCTTATCACCAAGAACCACGAGTTCACCAAGGAAGAGTACTTCGCGTACATGGACAGCAAGAACATCAACGTTGATTACCTCCGTCCCACCGACGCAAAAGAAGCACTTGTAAACGTATTCCCCGTGTCCGATAAGACCTTCGCGGGCAGAATCGACGCTTCTGACGGCAAGGTTGCCGCAGATGCATACCGCTCCTGCGAGTTCGTTACCGTTCAGCGCGGCGACACCGTATATTTCGCGTCCGCCGCTCAGAGCCAGGGTTATCACCTCAGCCTTCAGGACGCTAACGGCAAGGGCACTACCAACGTAAAGGCTCCTTACATGGTGCTTTACGAGGATCTGGGCAAGGATTACGCTATCTACGCGTACAGAATGCGTCCCGGCACAGGCAAGGTTACCGTTGTAATCGGTACAGGCTGTTATGAGGACGGCATTACTCTTGCTACCATCAACCAGCCCTTCACAGGCGAGACCTACAGAAAGATGTTCAACATCAACATCAACGTTGAACCCGACAAGACCAGCCCTCTTTACGGCAAGACCGGTCTTTTCATGGGTGACTCCATCAGCTTTGGCTCGGGTGACACCGCAAGCTACAAGACCAACAGCATAGGCAAGGCATGGGCGGGCAGAATTGCGGCTCTTACCGGTCTTAAGGCTACCAACGCCTCTGTGGGCGGTGCTAAGGCAAGCTATATTTCGGGTGATGACAGCGCAAAGTGGCTGTACAACCAGCATCTTGCTCACACCAAGACCAAATTTGACATTATCGTTATGCAGGGCGGCGTTAACGACGCAAGACATAACAGAGAGGTCGGCACTCCCCAGCCTGTTGACTCTACCTCTACCGAGCTTAAAAAGAATCTGACCACTTACATAGGCGGTCTGCAGTGGACATTCCACAGTGTCAAGGAAAAGTTCCCGGATGCTACTCTGTTCTTTATTGCTAACCACAGACTTGACGGCCACACTACAGGTCAGGCAAGAAACATGGCTCCTTACTTTGATGCAGCAAAGCAGCTTTGCGAAATGTACGGTATCCACTTTATCGACCTGTACAACAACAAGGAGCTCAACGACAAGCTTGAGACCAAGACTACCAAGTATCTGCCCGATACTCTGCACCTTAACGGCTCGGGCTACGATATCCTGACTCCTTACGTTATCGAGGCTCTCGAGGCAGTTCTTGATCCTTCCACAGCACCTGCCGATACCACCACGGCAGCTCCCGACACTACAACGGCAGCTCCCGACACCACCACGGCAGCACCTGCTGATACCACCACTGCTGCACCCGCAGATACCACCACGGCAGCACCTGATGCTTCTGCCGACACTACCACCGCGGCTCCCACAACCGAGGCTCCCAAGGACGATGAGGGCGGATGCGGCGGCTTCGTAGCGCTGGGTATTATTGCGTGTGTAATTCCCGCAGCGATTGTTGTCTGCTCTAAGAAAAAAGAGGACTGATTGGGTAAATCAGACTTTCGCTCAATTCGAGCACACCTTCTCGGGAAGTCTCGGAAAAATCCAAAGACCAAGCAAATTTCATATTAACGGTCTCACTGGCATAACTATTGAATTAATGATATCTTAAAATCGCAAAAATCAAGTGCTTTTCTCAAAAGCATTGACTTTCAGGTTAAAAAAGCATTATAATAGACTAACCATAAAGCAAATAGGAGAATCATTATGAAAAAGATCATTACCCTCGTTCTCACTCTCGCAATGCTCGCTTCGCTCTTTGTACTGCCCTCCGCGGCTCTCACCGAAGCTGATGTTGCATCCTTAAAGTACACTATGCTCCAACAAACGAACAACGGTTACTCCTACACCGCAGACGATGTTCTCGTTGCAGGTAAATACTGCATGAGAGGTATGGCTATCTCGAAGGACGGCAAGTATATGTTCGGCGGATTCCTCAATCCCAACGGCTCTGCATCTATCGAAATGTGGGAAACCGCAACCGGTAAGCTCGTTTCCGGACTTCAGTACATTCAGCCCGAAAACAGCAAGTCCTCCTACCCCAAGGGTCTTACTACCGACGACAGAGGCTATCTCTACGCCGCGCTCGCTTACAACCCCAACAACACCCGTGCTGACCTTGCAACCTATACTTATGAGGGCGGAAATCTCACCCAGATCGGTTACGGCAACATCATTATGACCGATGCAAGCACCAAAACCGGTGTAAACGGAATCACCGTTGAAAAACTTAACGGTATCTATTACGCATACGTAATCGTTAACTACGACGTTGACTATCTCGTTCGCCTTAACGTAAATGATCCCAAGAACCCCGTTGTTGATACCTCGTTTGGCACAAACGGTATGATCAATCTTCAAAAGGAGCCCTACAGCGTAAAGGATGCTCAGTATCTCGACGTTGATACAGACGGAACCATCTATTTCGCTACCTCCACCGCATCCGACAGCAGACTCTACATCCTCTCCCCCGACGGCTCTACGGTCATTAACCATATAGTACAGGAAAAAGCATACGGTGTGGCTCTTTGGGAGAATTACGTCTTCGTTACCTCTCAGAACTCCGGCAAAGTATGTATTTACGACAAGTACACCAATGCACCCGTTGCCAACATAGCGGTTACTACGGATAACATCAAGCTCCCCATTGAGCGCGACGATATCCTTTTCAACGCCGGCATCAGCTCCTTCTGCAATGTTGTTATCGTCAACGATATTCTCTTCCTCGGCGACCAGGGTGACGGCTCAGCCGGATTTGACCAGATCGTAGCAACCGGTCTTACCGATGATGCAGCAAAGACAGTTGCAGGCTGGTCCGACACTATCGCAGCTCGCTTGGCAGCTGCATATCCCGAAAAGACCGAAGCTCCCGAGACTACCACGGTTCCCGCTACCGAGGCTCCCGCTACTGAGCCCGTAACCGAAGCTCCTGAAACAGAAGCTCCCACAACCGAAGCTCCTACTACCGAGGCTCCCACAACCGAAGCTCCCACTACCGAGGCTCCCACTACCGAGGCTCCCACAACCGAAGCTCCCACTACCGAGGCTCCCACTACCGAGGCTCCCAAGGACGATGAGGGCGGATGCGGCGGCTTCGTAGCGCTGGGTATTATTGCGTGTGTAATTCCCGCAGCTATCGTTGTTTGCAAAAAGAGAGATTAATTTAATAATACCTTGAGGGGGTGCTTTTGAAAAAGCACCCCCTCAAAACTTTTATATAAAGTAAGGAATATATAGTTTGTTACATCGCCGATTAGAATTATATATGTTTGAAGTAACTTTGCTTTTGCCTTGACTTTTAAGTGATTATATACTATAATACATGGGTATGTGATTTTCAATGTGAGATAAGGAGCTTGAATGAAGACAAAGACAGAAGAGATGTATGCCACGATGAAGCCGTGGCGGTTATTTTTTGTTGTAGCGCTTCCCGGTATGATAAGTATGTTCGCAATGTCGATATCCAGTATCGTGGAAGGAATATTTATAGGACAGATACTGGGCGAGGGGGCGTTTGCGGCGATCAATATTGCCATGCCGCTGGTTATGATCAATTTTTCCCTTGCCGACCTTATCGGTGTCGGTGCGTCGGCGCCTATTTCCATTGCGCTGGGCAAGGACGATCATAAGACCGCAAACAATGTGTTTACCTGTTCCGTGCTTATGATATTTTGCGTGTCAATATTTATGGGATGCGTTATGTTTTTCGCGGCAGAGCCGTTGTCCCGTCTGATGGGCGCGGAGGGAGAACTGCTTGATACGGCAGTCAGATATTTGCGCACCGCCGCGCTGTGCAGTCCTCTTGCGGCTATATTTTTTGCCATGGACAACTATCTTCGCATAAGCGGATTTGTCAAGACCAGCATGGTCATCAATATCGGCTGTAACCTGCTGACCATAGGACTTCTGACTTTTTTCCTGCTTGTCTGCGATATGGATGTTGTGGGCTCGGCGCTGGCTACCTCGCTGGCAATGTGCGCCTGCGCGATCGTTGCAATGATACCGTTCGTGGCGAAAAAGGCGCTTCTCAAATTTGTTAAGCCAAAATTCAGCTTTGCTATGATAAAACAGATCGCCGCTTGCGGCTCGCCTGTGTTTCTTAATAACGTGTCGGGACGTATTACCTCCATATTTATGAATATTTCGCTGATGACGCTGGGCGAGGATATAATTGGCGTAGGCGGCGGACAAACAGCGGTTGCCGTGTATGCGGTGCTGATGTATTCAAGCGATCTGTGCTGGCCGCTTTTGTACGGTATTTCCGACGCGCTTTCTCCCGCGCTGGGCTATAACTGGGGCGCGAAAAATTATAAGAGAGTCAAAAGCATTGCAAAATGCGCGTATGTTGGTACAGCCATAGTGGGACTTGTTTCCACGTCCATACTGTTTTTGTTTCCGGGGACGGTCGCGTCCTGGTTCGTCAAGGCGGAGGATATAAAGCTGCTTGAAATATCCACCAACGCTATTAAGCTGTTTTGCTTCGCGTATTTGTTCCGCTGGATAGGCGTGACCACACAAGGCTATTTCAGCGCTATTGAGAAGCCGTTGCAGGCAACGATCATGTCGGTTTGTACGGCGTTTGTATTTCCCACCGTGCTACTGGGCGCGCTGTGGGGCTTTGGTCTTGACGGAATATGGTTCAATTTCGTCGGCGTCAACGTGCTGACGTCAATTCTTTCGGTGTTCTTGTTGATACGTCTTATGAGGGAAATACGGAAAAAGGAAGGATCGGCACAATAAATTTCAGTAAGATAATCAATGACATGAAGGAAAATGTGTTATGAATATTACAACGGTATTATTTGACCTTGACGGTACTCTGCTGCCTATGGATCAGGACGTGTTCGCCAAAGCATATATAGGCGGTCTCGGAAAGACAGCCGTGTCTCACGGTTACGACGCGAAAGCAATGATGGACGCGATCATGTCAGGCACTGCGGCTATGGTAAAAAACAACGGCAAAAAGACAAATGAGAATGTGTTCTGGGATGTGCTGGCAAGTGTTTTCGGCGAGTCCATACGCGATAACTATCATATGTACGATGAATTTTATCAAAACGATTTTCAAAAAATAAAGCATGTTTGCGGATTTGAGCCTCGCGCCAAGCATGTGATAGAATGTGTAAAGCAAAAGGGATTCCGTGCCGTGCTGGCGACAAACCCGCTTTTTCCGTCGGTGGCTACCGAAAGCCGCATAGGTTGGGCAGGTCTTGACGTAAGCGATTTCGAATTGTTTACCTGCTATGAAAATTCACATTATTGCAAGCCGAATCCTGATTATTACCGTGAGATACTGTCAAAATCGGGGCTTGTGCCCGAGGAATGTCTGATGGTAGGCAACGATGTGGGAGAGGATATGATTGCATTCGGTCTCGGCATGAAGGTATTTTTGCTTACCGATTGTCTGATCAACAGAAAAAATGAGGATATTTCGGTATATCCTCACGGCGGTATCGATGAATTGATACAATATATAAATTCTTTGGATTGACAGTGTAAAGCCCCCGACATAGCGGTTGCTATGTCGGAGGCTATTTTTAACTTCCTGCTGTTTTATCAGGCTATCTGCGTGATCACAAGATGCGCGGACACGGGGCGGGTTCCGCCAAGGTTTGCTCCATAGCAAGCAAAAAAATTCAAATCAGTTGAAAAGTTCACAAAGATATGTTATAATAGTTAAAACAAGAACACGAAAGGACGGAGATATTATGTCTTTACACGCCTTCTACGAACAATACTTTCCGTTCTGGAAAGCACTAAAGGAAGAAGATAAAAACTATTTGTGCGAAAACACAGCGGAAAAGCACTTTGACC
>JAZNBA010000097.1:0-12558 GCA_045586785.1 Eubacteriales bacterium
CTCACTGCCGCCGTGCAGAATATGAAGAAAATAGCGATGCGCTGTGGGAATACCTCCTCAAGTTTTCTTGCGTTTTTCCTCCACCTTAATAAAAAACAAAGCCTATCTCTTGCTTGAGATAGGCTTTGTCAGCGGACTGAAGCAGAGATGTTAAACATCTCTGCTTTTTAATGTCCCAGCACCCTCTCAAGGTGTGTCATTTGCTCCTTTGTGGGCTCGGGAATATGCGAAAATGGGAACGGAATTCCCATATTATCGTATTTGACCTGACATATCTTACGGAACGGCAGCAGCTCCACCTTATCCACGTTGGCGTGGTCTTTGGCGATGCGACGCAACTCTAAAATCTGCGCATCATCGTCGTTGACCGTAGGAATAATGACCTGCCGCAACGTTGTGGGGATATTTTGCGCGTTAAGATAGTCCAAAAACGCCATTGGTGTGTCCATACCGCAACCCACGTATGCGCGGTAGTCCTCATCCGTGGTGTATTTTATGTCCAAAAGTACGCGGTCGGTATGTTTGAGCAGCGTTTTGACCTCGGGCGTCAGTATACAGCCCGACGTATCGAGACAAGTGTTAATTCCCTCCCCATGGCACAGCTCAAAGAATTTTGTCACAAACTCCGCCTGCAAAAGCGGCTCGCCGCCGGATGTGGTCACGCCGCCATCCTCGCCGAAATATTCACGAAAGCGAAGCGCGCGGGACACCAAATCCTCGGGTGTATACAGCTTTCCCCCATCAACATCCCAGGTGTCGGGGTTGTGACAGCAGTGGCATCTCAGCGGACAGCCCTGCATAAATACCACAAATCGCACGCCGGGACCATCCAGCGTACCCATGCTCTGTATTGAGTGCACGCGCCCCGTCAAAATTGACGGGGCGATATTGTTTTTTAACTTCATACCGATTCGTGGAAGGTACGGCTGATGACCTCGCGCTGCTGCTCGCGGGACAGCTTATTGAAGTTGACCGCGTAGCCCGACACGCGGATGGTCAGGTTGGGATAATCGTCGGGGTTTTCGTATGCCTTCATGAGTGTTTCGCGGTTGAGCACATTGACGTTTATATGATGCGCGCCCTTGGCGAAGTAGCCGTCCAGAATGTGGACGAGGTTGTCAACACGCTCGTCCTCACTTCTTCCCAGTGCCTCGGGGGTGATGGAGAAGGTGTTGGAGATACCGTCGCGGCAGTCGTCATAGCTTATCTTTGCCACCGAGTTCAGCGACGCTAACGCGCCGTTTTCCTCGCGGTTATGCATGGGGTTGGCACCCGGAGCGAAGGGCGCGGAGGCGCGGCGACCGTCGGGTGTTGCGCCTGTGTTTTTGCCATACATTACGTTGGATGTAATAGTCAGCACGGACAGCGTGTGTATCGCCTTGCGATAGGTGGGCGTCTTGCGCAGCTCCTCTATCATGCGGTGCGTCATATCCTTGGCGATAAGGTCAACTCTGTCGTCATCATTGCCGAACTTGGGGAAGTCGCCTGTAGTATTGAACTCCACAATAAAGCCATTATCGTCCTTGACGGGCGCCACCTTTGCATACTTGATGGCGCTGAGCGAGTCGGCAACAACCGAAAGTCCCGCCACGCCAAACGCCATAAAGCGGTCAACGTAGGTATCGTGCAGTGCCATCTGGCTCTTTTCGTAGGCATATTTATCGTGCATATAGTGAATTATGTTCATGGTGTTGACATACAAATGGCACAGCCACTGCATGTATATCTCCATGCGCTTCATTACCTCGTCGTAATCCAGCGTGTCACCCGTCATGACGGGCATCTGGGGACCGATGTGCATAGCGCTTGAGGTATCGTAGCCGCCGTTGATCGCCAACAGCAACAGCTTGGCTAAATTGCAACGCGCGCCGAAGAATTGCATCTGCTTGCCCACCTTCATTGCGGACACACAACAAGCGATAGCATAATCGTCGCCGTAGATGGGGCGCATAAGATCGTCGCTTTCGTACTGGATAGAGTCGGTATCCGCCGACACCTTGGCGCAGAATTTCTTGAAGTTGTCGGGAAGCTTTGTTGACCAAAGCACCGTAAGATTGGGTTCGGGTGAGGAACCCAGTGTGTAAAGGGTGTTGAGCATACGGTAGCTGTTTTTGGTGACCAGCGTTCTGCCGTCCTCACCCATTCCGCCCACAGCCTCGGTTATCCACATGGGGTCGCCGCCGAAAAGCTCGTTATATTCGGGTGTGCGGAGATGACGGGCAATGCGAAGCTTCATAACGAAATCGTCCATCAGCTCCTGGGCGCCCTGCTCGGTCAGAACACCGTTGGCGATGTCTCTTTCAATATAAATATCAAAGAAGGTGCTTACGCGGCCCAGCGACATAGCGGCACCGTTTTGCTCCTTGATGGCGGCAAGGTAACCGAAATACGTCCACTGTATCGCCTCTCGGGCATCCTTTGCGGGCTGACTGATATCAAAGCCGTACATCTTCGCCATTTCCTTCATGTAGCCGAGAAATGCGATCTGCTGGAACAGCTCCTCGTCAAGACGTATCTCGTCGGTATTGAAGGCGTTTTCCGCCAGCTTGTTTTTATCTATGGTCTTTTGCTCGATAAGACGGTCAACGCCGTAAAGCGCTACGCGGCGGTAGTCGCCGATAATGCGTCCTCTGCCATAAGCGTCGGGTAGCCCCGTGATAATATGGCACTTTCGGGCGGCGCGCATTTCGTTTGTGTAGGCACGAAAAACGCCGTCGTTGTGCGTGGTACGGAAGCGGAACTCCTCCTCAACCTTGGGACTGAGCTTATATCCGTACGCTTCGCAGGCCTGACGCACCATTCTCATGCCGCCGAAGGGGTTAACGCCGCGCTTAAGCGGGCGGTTGGTCTGCATACCCACGATTATTTCGTTATCCTTGTCGATATATCCGGGAGAAAAGCTGGTCAGCGAGGACACGGTGGAGGTATCAATATCCAGCACGCCGCCGAACTGTCTTTCGATAGCGAAAAGTCCTTGTATTTTATTCATCAAGGCACGGGTACGGGGCGTTGCGTCCGCCAAAAAGTCGGCATCGCCCTCGTATGCCTTATAGTTGGATTGTATGAAATCGCGAACGTTGATCTCGTCCTGCCATACTCCGGGATTGAATCCCGCCCAGTTGGTGTGTTTCACGGTCTGTTCCTCCTGTAAGTGCTATTTTTAATATTATTTTACACAAAAAGTTAGTTTTCATAGGGGAACCCCCCACTTGTGTGGTTCCCCTCTTTCCGCCTACGGCGAGTGCCTACGGCGAAAATTCACCCCTCCGTGGCGCTTATGATGGATAGGGGATTTCGCCCTCTGCGGAGGGCGACAAGGGCTACGCGCCCTTGACTGCGCCACCTTTTAAAAAAGGTGGACGAAAACTTTTAACAATAAACTTTTATTATGTGTCATAAAAAACAAAAAAGCAAAGCTGTTTCAAGAAACAGTTTTGCCCAGACGGTCGGCTTCAGCAGAGCTCAGAATGAGGTGTGCTCATAAAGATGTGTACTCAAAATGAGGAATGCTCAGATTTGCAGTCCCCCGCGGTACTCCGCGTATTCCGTCAGTCCTGCAAACAGTGTTCAATTAAATTGATATTATCTTCTCTTATATTATCCCATAAAACTACTATCTTGTCAAGAGCCAATTTATAAATAATTGAGAATAAAAACGGAGCGGTCACCCACTCCGTTTTTTGTATTAATCACTTTTTCGCGTAAAAATCGGCGATCGCCTTTTCAAACGCGGGAAAAACCAGCTTCATACCGTCGGCATTCAGGTGGCTGATATCATTTTCCTTCATGCAATACTGCTTCCTGAACGCAGCGTCCGTCATTTTAACGCCGGTAGCCGCCTGATCCATAGCGTTGATGCAGGGCACATTCATATCGGCGCACACCTCAAGCAGTGCTTTACCGTAATCACTGCAGTAGTAGCCCGCGCCATTCTTACCGCCGCCAACTTCCCAGACGGTAAGGCAGATAATAAGCGCGTTGGGGTACTTTTCCTTGACCTTGGTTATAAGATATCTTGCGGCGCCCTTCATGGTCTTGGTGTCGGTACTGTTGTTTTCACCCATGGGAACGTCCTGGTTATAATCATTACGACCGCCCTCGATAATAACTATATCGGGGTTGTTGTTCGCCATCTGAGTATATCGGCTGACCATAGGGTTGTTCGTGGTAACGTAATTTGACATGGTAGAGCCGTTCATGCCGTAGTTGTTGTAGGTCATATCGTACTTTTTGGATAGCAGTGCGGGCCACACCAATTCCTTGTCAAGTCCATTACCCGCAAGATAGCTGTCGCCGATGACGGTGAAGGTCTTGCCCTTGAGCGCGTCGTAAAACGCGCGGCTCTTGTCGTCATTTATCCACTTTTCAAGTGACGCGGCAGCATCTATTTTATCCTGAAGCGTGCCGGGCTCATTTGACTGAGATGAATATATGGTAGGTCTGTTGCCGACGCCGTTGGAGCGGAAGCAGAAGCGTATGCACTCGTTGTCCGAGCTTGAAATATAGGTATATACAACGCCCTGCGAACCGGAAGAAATAACGTACTGACCGCCGCCGGGAATATTGAGTGCCTCTGTGTCAATTACCCAATTTGCGCCGTCCTTTTTCCAGAACGAAACAACGTACGCGTTAGCCGAGGTAGCACCGCCGTTGGTGTCCACAAAGGTCAGCTTTGTTCCCTTCTTGGATATTTCGATAACGTCGGTATAGGCGTAATTCTTTTCGTTTGCGTTAATAGCGTTTGCAAAGCCGTAGCCGTTGGTGGACGAGCCAACATAGCCTGCGTTCCATTTGACGTCAAGTGCATCTCCCGCAGGTGCTGTGGTAGTAGTTACCTCTGCCGCGGCATCCTCCTTTTCCACGGTAGGCGCCTTGGTGGAGTTGACGGTTATGGTAGGATACGCCGCAGGAGTGAATGTTGCGGACTGACCCGAACGGAAGCAAAGTCTTATACACTCGTTATCCTTTTCGGAGGTATAAGTGTATGTACGGGCACCCGACTCGTCGGTATAATCGGCGGTTTTACCGTCAAGATTGAACGCCGAGGTATCGAGCTCCCATACGCCGCCTGCCTTGTTCCAGAATGAAAAGACGTAAGCGGCGGCAGAGGCAAAGTTTGTGTCACCGTTGGAGTTGGTGTTATCGTCGGTAAACGTAATAACACTTCCCGCAGGGCCCAGGTTGATTATGTCGGTATAGGAATACATTCCGCCCGTTTTATTAAGCTTATTCTTAAAGCTTGAGTTTGTTGACGAGCCTACATAACCCAGATGCCAGTCGGCATCTACCGCGTAGTCCTTGTTTTGAGCCGGCGCGGCGGTAGTGGTGTCCGCGACCGTAGTGGTGTCCGCGGCAGTAGTATCCGCCGCTGTGGTGTCCTCAGCTGTGGTGTCTGCCGCCGTTGTGGTATCAACAGCAGCTGTTGTAGTGTCCGCGGGGGCGAGAGTTGTGGTGTCCGCAGGCGTAGTGGTATCGGCGGGTGTGTTTCCGCCGTCAGATGAGCAAGCAGCCAACGTGGACGCCAGCATTACCGCCAAAAGCACCGATGAGATAAGTCTTAAATAATTCTTTTTCATAATATTATCCTTTCGGAGTTGATATTAAAAATATTATAGCACACCCCAAGTCGGATTTCAAGTGACTTTTGATGTATAAAAGGACAGAGAACTTTCTCTGCCCTTTTAAGCATTATAACTGTTTTTTATTGAATATCGGCACACTTACGGCGATAAACGCCACGCCGCACACAGCGGTAATGACCGCCGCCGCGGTATATTTCTCTGCCGATGCCGCGCCGACGTATGCCGCACTGCTCATAAGTGAGGTGGGCAGATATTTCGCAATTTTCGGAACGAGTCCCGCCAGATAAAGCGCAAAAACACAGCCGCCCGTGCCCAGCAGAACTCCGATATAATTGCTCGAAATTGCCGAAAACAGCACTATCAGCGCAATGACAAACACGCCGAACAGCCACTGATGTACTACCGCCGGCATTAGATTTGCAGCTATGCTGTTATCCCAGAGCACATCGTTGCATACATACGTCACACCGAAGCTCAGCCAATAGCCCACGCTCCAAAGCAAAAGCATAAGTACGGATTTGGCTATTACGACCTTATAACGTGAAAGTCCCTTGGTCAGCACCAGTATCAGCGTACCCGAGCTGTATTCCTTTGTAAATATATTGCTGTAAATAAATACAAACGCGATAAGCGCCATGGGAATATTTTTGAAAAACTGCGCCCAGGATGCCAGCGCGTCGGCACTGACCGACGTCACCGACATGCCGCTAAGCTCCAATTCCTCCGCCATCATTTCCATAAGCCACGGCGTCAGCTTGGCTATGGCGGGATTCATTATACCAAACAGCAAAAATATACCGATAAGTATCCACAGCGTTCCGCCGCGTGCGCTTTGAAGCAGCTCTTTTTTGAAAAACGCGACAAATGACTTCATTTGTTCACCACCTCCACGAAAAGAGTTTCAAGCGAGGGCTCGGCACGCTCTATTTTGCGCACGCAAAGCTTTTCGCGGTTTATAAGCTCCAACAGCTCAAACATCAGCGCGTCGTTACCCGACAGTATTATCGCGCCCTTCTCTGCGCGACTGACGCGCTCAAACGCGCAAAGTATGCGTCGCGCGCTTTCATCGTCAAGCGTTTCTACCGTGATATCACCCGCGCGATGTGCGCTTTTTATCTCGTCAACACTGCCCTGCATTGCTATTCTGCCCTCGTGAAGCAGAGCAACATCGGTGCAAATTCGCTCAACGTCCGACAAAATATGCGTAGAAAACAGCACTGTCGTCTGTTCCCTGACCGACAAGAGAATATCAAGTATCTCTTTTCTGCCGATGGGGTCCAGTGCTGAGGTGGGTTCGTCGCAGATCAGCAGTCGCGGACTGCTCAAAAGCGCCTGCGCGATACCGAGACGCTGCTTCATGCCGCGAGAAAAGCCTTTTATGCGGCGATTGTCATGGGCAAGACCCACAAGCGACAGCAGTTCTTCGCTTCTGCGGTCAATATCCGCCTTCTCCATATTTGTGCTCTCACCGCACAGCCGAAGATATTCCCACGGTGTCATAAAGGAATAAAATTCGGGCACGTCGGGAAGATAACCGATATGGCGGTTGGTGGAGGTTTGTCCGAAGCTGACACGCTCATCCGCCACAAATATCTCGCCGCTATCGGGACGAAGCAGTCCCAGCACCGACTTCATGGTGGTTGTCTTACCCGCGCCGTTTCTGCCAACAAAACCGAAAATGCTGTGCTCGGGCACGCACATACAGAGTTCGTTAAGCACCCGCTTTGTGCCAAAGCTTTTGTTAAGATGCTTTATGGTCAGAATATTCATTGTTTTTTATCCTTCCTGTCATCATATACCTCAACGCACAAGCCCTTATAACCGCACTTGGGGCAGGTCAAGCGGCGCATTTTGGGTGTATGGTACGCCCAGAACATCTCTTTGAATTCGGGCTTGAACACCTCATGGCATTGGGGACAAATATAGGCAACGTGATTAAAATAATATTTTGATATGCAGATACCCCACGGAATTGCCACGCAAGCCCAAACGGCAAGCAGCCACCATAGTCCATGTGTGATTCCAAGTATAATTGCTGCCAATTGCAGTGCTGACACGGGAATACCCGTAAGTATCATGGTCCATCTCATTTTTGCAAGCTTATTTTTCTGTTTCATAATGTGTGCTATGTCGCCGATAGAATCAACGGAAAAGTTTTCGATGTCGCGCAGCTCGCGACGTATGCCCTCAAGCAGGTCCAGCTTTTTTTGACATTCCTCCAGCTGCTCACCCAGCTCTGTATGCTGCTGCTCCAATAATATTGAAATAATATTTTCGGGATGCTTTTCCGAAAACAGTGCGGAAATGCTGTTTATCGGAAGTCCCGTCTCACGCAAAAAGCAAATGATGTGCATACGCTTCAGGTCATCGTCGGTATAAAGTCTGCGGCCGCCATCACTCAGCTCGCTGGGAATTAAAATGCCGCGGTCGTCGTAATATTGGACTGTTCTTACCGACACTCCGCACAGCTTCGCGATCTCTCCCGTTGTATATTTGTTTGAATTTTCGTTTTGTTGTGACATAGCTTCTCACCTCCTTGGTGCTATTATACATTATTACGCAGCGTCACGAGCAACACCTCACGCAGGGGGATTTTTATTTTTAATTTAAATTTTTTCTTTTTTGCTTATTTTGACGCCTCGATCTTGTCACCGATGCGACGCATGGCGGAGTAAAGTCTGTCTATAAGCTGCTCATATGTAAAGCCGACGTAGGTAGTAAACGCGCCGTCCTCATATGTTACAAGTCCTTGCTTTTCCACGTTGACATGGGCAAGGCTCTCGCGTATCTGCTCTGCCGTCATGCCCTCTCGCTCACGGCGCTTGATACCTGCTACCTCGGCACATATGCGCTCCCGCGCGTGATTGGTCTTTGCAAGCTCTGCGGCAACCTGCTCCCAATTTATAGTGCCGTCAAAGGGCATCAGGTGCAGATCGTTTGCGCCATCGTTGTCCTGAATGTGCGTGGCTACAAGTCGGTCTCCGTACTTTGCCAGAAAATCCGTGTCGCGGGCAAATGCGTTGCGGTGTCCCGAATCAAAGCAATGACCGACATAAGGACTTTTTATGTTATCAAGCACGTAATAAAGATGCTCGCGGCTGACCGAGTTTTCCAGTGCCACGACTACTCCGTACTTTTCGGCGCACTCGGCTATGGTCTCAAAGCGGCGCAGTCCCAGCTCACAAACGGGAGGTGGCTCGGATGTGCCCCAGGTCACGTGAGTGATGCCAACTTTTATGCCGTACTCGGCGCACAGCTTTATTTCCTTGCAGTATCTTTTAACTATTTTGTCACCCTTTTCTCCATCTGCCCAGACAGCGTGGGTGCCATTGCCCGTCAGGTGCACGTTATCAAAGTCGATTCCAACGCGCCCGCACAGCTCGGGCGTCAGTCCTACAGACTCGCCCTCCAGCATTTCTTTCATATTGAAGCAGACAAAATCAAAGCCCGCCCCTTTGATAATGCGCAGGCGCTCCTCGGGCGTAAGCTCCGAACCGCGCACAAGATATGTTCCGAGTTTTATCATAATGCTCTCCTATAGTATTTTAATAAAATTATTATACCACATTTTTTGTATCTTTCAAAGCTTTAGTGATTGATTTTTACGCATAAATAATATATAATGAAGAAAAAGATATTGGATGGTATAAAAATGATATATGTTTCCTCGGACTGGCACGGCTGTCCGCTCCAAAAAATTGAGCAGCTGCTGAAAAAAGCATCTTTTTCGGATGACGATTTTTTATTTGTACTTGGCGACGTCATCGACCGCGGCGAGCACTCGGCGGAGCTTTTGAAATTTCTCATGTACGCGCCCAACATCCAGCTGCTCCGCGGCAACCACGAGCAAATGATGCTGTCCTGTCGTTGGGTATTTGATGAAATAACCGAAAATTCCATCAACGAAGTGTCACCTACCGCCCTGAAGCTGCTCGGCACGTGGCAGTTCAACGGAGGTAATACCACGCTTTCATCCCTGCGTCGTCTGCCGCCCGACGAGCGAGCTGACATTCTTGAATTTATCGACGAAACGCCGCTTTACGACGCGGTTCGGGTGGGCGACAAAAAATTTTTATTGGTCCACGGCGGACTTGACAACTACAACCCCGATAAGCGCATAGACGAATATACCGACAATGAGCTTTTGTGGGCGCGTCCCAAGCCCGACGAGCGCTATTCTGAAAAATTCATGACCATTCTCGGTCACACGCCCACAGGCTTTTACGGAAGCGAATACCGCGGCAAGATATTCAAGACAGACACCTGGATAAATGTAGATACCGGCGCGGCGTCGGGACTTGATCCCTGTCTGCTGCGACTTGACGACATGGCGGAATTCTACCTGTAAACGCTGTCGCGCCGAAAAATATTGATTTTATTTCAAAAATGTGTTATAATAATTAAAATACAGCCTATATTTATTTCCGAAAGGTACGTTTATGAACAAAAAGAAGAAAAAGAAAAACAAAAAATGGCTGAAATTTCGGCACAGAGTCGTTACAGGCGCGCTGAGATGGACGCTTGGCGTCTATTCAAGGCTGAAATACAACATTAAAATTGAAAAGTTCAAGCAGCAGCAAAAGCGTCCTTACCTCATTTTGATGAACCACCAGACGGCATTTGACCAGTTTTTTGTTGGTCTTGCCTTCAAGGGCCCCATTTATTATCTTGCCTCCGAGGATATTTTTTCCAAAGGCTTTGTCTCAAAGCTGATAAAATTCTTGGTCGAGCCTATCCCCATTAAAAAGCAGACGGCTGACATAAGAGCCGTGCTTAACTGCATCAAGGTCTCAAAAGAGGGCGGTACCATTGCCATCGCGCCCGAGGGCAACCGTACATACAGCGGCAAGACCGAATATATGAACCCTTCCATCGTGCAAATGATACGCAAGCTGAACGTTCCGGTTGCACTTTACCGCATTGAGGGCGGCTACGGCGTGCATCCCCGCTGGAGTGACGTTGTAAGACGCGGCAAAATGCGCGGCTACGTGGCAAAAGTGCTCGAGCCTGCGGAATTCGCTCAAATGTCGGATGACGAGCTGTTTGCGGCTATCAGCGATACGCTTTACGTAAACGAAGCTGTTGCGGACGCGGAGTTCCGCCACAAACGGCTGGCGGAATATCTGGAACGCGCCATTTACGTGTGTCCCTATTGCGGACTTTCCACGTTCGAGAGCCATGAAAATATTATTGAGTGCAAAAAGTGCGGCAGAAAAATTGAGTATTTGCCCACAAAGCAGCTACGCGGCGTGGGATTTGACTTTCCCTTTGAGTTTGTTTCCGATTGGTATGACTATCAAAAGGACATTGTCAACGGTCTTGATGTAACAGCCTTTTGCGATGTGCCCATATACCGCGACGAGGGGCAGATGTCCGAGGTCATCGTATATGAAAGCAAAAAGCTTTTGCATAAGGCGGCGCAGATCTCGCTGTACGGCGACAGAATAGTAATTGAGGCGGACGGAGAAACCTATCAATTTGACTTCGAGCAACTGGGTGCCGTCACGGTGCTGGGCAAAAACAAGCTCAACATATATATAAAGGATAAATTATATCAGATAAAGGGCTCAAAACGCTTCAACGCGCTGAAATATGTAAACATATTCCACCGAGCATTAAACATAAGAAAAGGTCTCGAGAGCGAAAAGTTCTTGGGAATATAATAATTAAGGACTTCCCATTCTCTCTGCATTCTTAACGGAGAAATGGCAGTCACAAAATTTCGGCAGAGAAATTGTTTTCTCTGCCGATTTGTGTTATAATGGGGCTAACAAAAAGCCTTCCTCCGAGAGGAAGGTGGCACGCGGCAGGGGTTCCCCGAAGCGAATGAAATGAGCTTTGGGGGTTCGCTGCGGAGCGTGACGAAAGGAGCCTGCGTAACTTTAGGTTTGGATAAATCTTATTGTATCGCACTCTCCCTCAGATAGCGTTAGCGTTTAGCTCACCTCCCGGAGGGAGCCTTGGGATACGTGCAACCTTAGGGGTATGGGCTTTGCCCGCAGCCTTTGTAATACAAAGGCGAAACTGGCGATCAAACAGAACGATAAATAAGAATTTGACGAGGTGATTTGAATGAACGAAGAATGTTTGATTTGTAAAGCACCACTTGAATATCTCGATGCTGATGAAGAGATGGAATGTGAACTATGTCATAAAAAACAAAGTAGCAAAACAAGATGCGTAAAAGGTCATTTCGTCTGCGATGAATGCCATACAAGCGGAATGGACAGTATTATTGCAATTTGTCTGAACAGTAAATCCAATGATCCGATTGAGATTTTAGAAGAAATGATGAGTATGCCGTCTTGCCATATGCACGGCCCCGAGCATCATACGATGGTCGGCTCGGCGCTTCTGACGGCTTACAAAAACGCAGGCGGTGAAATTGATCTCGCGTCCGTACTTGGAGAAATACAGAAAAGAGGAAAGCAAGTCCCCGGCGGCGCGTGCGGATTTTGGGGTGCGTGCGGTGCAGGCATCAGCACGGGAATGTTTATCTCCATTGCCTTGAAAGCCACCCCTTTGGCAGGTGAAGCCTGGGGATTATCCAACCAAATGACAGCAAGAGCATTAGATGCGATAGGCAAAAATGGTGGCCCCCGTTGCTGTAAAAGAGATTCCTATCTTGCTATCATAGAAGCTATCAAATTCACGAGCGAAAAATTACATATCGATATGAAGATGAACTCTGTGATATGCACTCGTTCACACTTGAACAATCAGTGCAGACAGGAAAAGTGTCCTTTCCACCAAAACTATACAGAGTGACAAATTCCAATTTGTCGGTGAGTTTGTTTTTTATCGCTTGCAGACTATAAAATCAACCTATCGTTAAATTTGAAACCGTTTTCAAAAACTCATCCGCTTTTTGACCGAACTCATCCGCTTTCATTTTTGTATCCTTTTCGTAGCCCTTTCACATAAAGAAACCATAATATTGATACGAAAAATATCGGTATTATGGCTTTTTTATTAA
>JAZNBA010000098.1:0-15811 GCA_045586785.1 Eubacteriales bacterium
TCGGGAAATCCGTTTTTGAAAATATAGACGAATTGCTTAATGAATTAAAAGCAGAACCGGAGTATAAGCAATATTTTTGATTGCTACACTACTTTTGCTTACTTTTACCTCAATTATGCTCCGTTTGGTTACTCTTTCGCATCAAAAAACCATTGAAAACATTGAATTTTCCTTTGTTTTCAATGGTTTTTTGTATATCAAATTGTATCAAATTGTATCACCGTATATCATATTTACGTAGTCAAAATGTAGTCAAGTGAAATCTCTTGCAAAAGATCCCTTGTCCGCCGACAAAGGCTCTTTTTTCACAATTTCATTCCCCGCCCTGCGGTCTTATCGCAAAGACATCCATGCCAAGCTCTTTTTCATACCTCGCGCTGACAAGCACCAACGCCACCTCTATCACCGCAAAAGCGAGCACTATCCACATAAGTCCGTTTTTGACCTCTGTGCTGAGATACAGCACGCGAGTATAAATAATCGCAAGGTAATTCGGGAACGCGGCAGGTACTATAATGAGCAAATTTGTCACCAAAAGCCAAACCTTGCTTGGAAACACTCTGCAAAGCAATCTCCGTGCCTCCAATGCCGACTTGTCATCAGACGGCAAGCGGATCACACGCACCGACAGCACCGCCGCCCATACAGAAATGATCAGAATTGCCGCGGCTATCAGCACCGTCACAATTATTCCTACCGTGACCCACACGGAAAATGCCGCGGTAGCATCTCCCTGCATTGAAGATGCCCCCGACAGATAATGCCTGCACTGTTTCCACGCATCACTCATTATTGCCGCCACGGACCGTGTCTTGAGCGCGTTCATTTCCAGCGTAAACGCCACGCTTGGAATAAACGCCGCAACAACCGTCAGTACCGCAAAGCACGCGGGCAAAATATATCTTAAATAAATGATAGCTTTTTTCATGCTTACGAAGTAAATTCAATATTAATAAGCGACTCGTCAAAGACGTCATAGGACTGTGATATCTCCACCTCACCGCCGATAATATCAGCCACAAGCATTCTGTAGGCATCAAATGTGAAATTGCCGAATCTCCAAGCGGCAGGCTCGGTGGGAAGTCCGATACCGTTCTCGGCAACACCCAGATCATCCGTTTTGCCGGCATGCGCCTCATCCCAACGCAAATTATTGGAATACAAAGATTCCAGCGCGCGCATTATAGGATCGTACACATTCTTCACCGCCGACGTAACAACATGAGGAGAAACAGCGGAATGATCACTGTCCGTACATATAACTCTGCCGTTTTTTGCCTCAGCTGCCGCAATAACAGGATCACAATTCATGCCCGACGCAAAAATCATCTCAGTGCCGCCTATGTACCAGTTTTCGGCAATGTTTTGTATAACGTCGGCAGAGCTACCGTCACGGTTGTAACGGAATTTGACCGTAATAAGGTCAAGTATTCCCATTTCGGTGGCGGCATCTTCAATGCCCTGCAAAAATCCCAAGCCGTAAAGCATATCGGATATTGAATCATCGTAAGACATAAATCCAAATTTTGTATACCCATCGCGAGCGGCAACGTATCCCGCAAGATAGCCCGCCTGCTCTTCCTTGAAGGTAATACAGTAAACATTGTCCGATATCTTTATCTGAGGAGTTGTATTTTGGGTGGTTTCCTGTGTATCCGACTCGATCGCTGTTGTCTCATTGGGCATAAAATGCTTGGATCCCTTCTCAACGATACCGCGCGGCTCTCCGTCAACAAGCATAAAACGAACATCGGGAAACAGATCTTCAACCTCAAAGACAGCCTCCTCAAGAGCGCGTCCTGAACAAACGACTACACGTGCACCGTTGACTATTGAATCCATAATTGCGGCGACTCTATCATCATGAGTTTGCGTTTTGGGATGATATGCCTCACAAGACTTGTTGTTAGCAGTTGCGAACTCCACAACGCCCGACCAGACTGCTTGATTAAGCGAGCTGTTGTTAACACTGCCGCCATCGGTGACCATGGCTATCTCCTTTTGCTCTCCGTCAAGAAAACTACAGGACGAAAGCATAAGTGACGTTAACATGATCGCTGATATAAGCAGTAAGCATATTACTCTTTTCATTTTCAGAGCACCTCTCGATAAAACATAGTAAAATTATATCACATAAATATATGTTTGTCAACCGAGGTCGCTTTTGCCAAAGCTTTCGGGCAAAAGCTGTGCCAGCGTGTGTCCCTCGACACTGCCGTCCCGCCCCAAAACATATATCATAAAGCTATCCGTGTCGCAAAATTCGGAGAGCACCTGGCGGCATACTCCGCAAGGAAACGCCGTTCTCGGCACACCGTCGCTGCTGCGACTGCCAACCACAGCTATAGCCTCAAATTCGCGCACTCCCTCACTTACCGCCTTGAACACTGCACAGCGTTCGGCGCACACCGTGGGAGAATATGCGGCGTTTTCGATATTACAGCCTGTATATACTTTACCGTTTTTTGCAAGCAATGCCGCGCCTACGCGATAACCTGAATAGGGTGAATACGACATTTTCATAGCTTGTATCGCCGTGTTCATAAGCTGATCCGGTGTCATATTTCGGGCTCCTTTACATATCCGTTTTTTTGAATTTCATACGCCATTGTTTTGTTGAGATATGACTTCTCTCCCGTGACCTCGCGCAAAACGGTAAGTGCGTCGGGAAGCTCAAACGCCTCATCCTCACGCGCCAGCTCTACCTCAACGACCGCCACGCGTTGCCAGAACGCGTAAATATCCACCTCTGCAACATGCTCACCGCAAGGCAAACACCAACGGGTTTTGCTTATAGCCGCGGGATCATCTTCTGCCTCACTCGCCAAAGTGCGGTATTCGTCCTCCGAAATAAGATGTTCATGCTCGACTCTTGTTACGTCGCTTATGCGTTGCTTGACGGTGTAAAAATATTCTGTCTTTCCTCCGCAAACGCGCTTGCGTATTCTCACGCCCGACGGCAAATATATCTGCTCAATATCATATTTATACGCGCCGGGGATGCCGACAAGCACCTCTTCGGTGGGACGAACGATAAGGAACTTGCGCTCTATCTCAAGTCCGTTTGTATTGCTCATTTGGTTACCTCGCTAAAAAAGCTTACCCCCTGAGTTTCAAACGCAACGTCAAACATATCGCAAACCGTCGCGGCAATATCAGCATAGGTTGCGCGCGTGCCAAGGTTGACAGGTGCTATCCCCTTTCCGTATACAAACAGCGGAACATACTCACGCGTGTGATCGGTGGTCTTGTCATAACCCGGGTCACAGCCGTGGTCGGCGGTAATCATCAGAACGTCACCGTCGCCAAGCGCGGGCAGCATTTTATCCAGCCACTCGTCAAACTCAGAGAGTGCCGCCGCATAGCCGTCAACATCGCGTCGGTGTCCGTATGCGGAGTCAAAGTCCACTAAATTTACGAAACACAAACCTTTAAAATTCTTTTTTGTGATGTCAAAAGCAATGTTCATGCCCTCACGGTTGCTGTGGGTATAATGGGACTCGGAGATGCCGCGTCCCGCAAAAATATCGCTTATTTTGCCCACACCGATAGTGTCAAGACCCGCAGATCTCAGTGCGTCAAGCATAGTATCCTGCGGCGGCTCCATGGAAAAGTCGTGACGCTTGGGGCTTCTCTTATAGTTCGGAAACTCGCCCACAAAGGGACGCGCGATAACTCTACCAACGCCGTGCTTGCCAGTCAGTATCTTTCTCGCAATGCGGCAATATTCATAAAGCTGCTCAACGGGAACTATATCCTCGTGGGCGGCTATCTGGAAAACGCTGTCCGCCGACGTGTAAACGATCAGCTTGCCGCTTTCAATGTGCTCGCGTCCGTAATCGTATATGACCTGCGTGCCGGAATACGGCTTGTTGCACAGCACTCCCCTGCCCGTAACGCGCTCGAACTCGCGGAGCACTTCGGGCGGAAATCCGTCGGGGTACGTGGGAAGGGGCGAGTTTGAAATAACGCCCGCGATCTCCCAGTGACCGATGGTGGTGTCCTTGCCGCGTGAACGCTCGGCAAGTCGTGCAACTGCGGCGGTGGGGGTGTCGGTCTTGCCTAAAAAATCCAGACCTTCAATATTGCCGTAGCCCATACGGCGCAGGTTGTCTATCTTGAAATTCTTGCTTTTTGAAACGCTGAGTATGGTATTGGTTCCCGCGTCGCCAAATTCCGCGGCGTCGGGAAGCGCACCTGCGCCACAGCTGTCAAGAACTATCAAAAACAATCTTTTAGTTTTCATTTTAATTTCCAATCCGCCGCCTTGCGGCGCCACAAAACTTTGATGAATTTTGCCGTTTGGCAAAATTCGAGCGTGAAACAGTTAACTTACGTATCCAAAAGAAGTAACTTTCACGCTATCCTCTTACGCGTTACGCGCGGTCTCAAGCGCTATCTCCATCATCTGAGTAAACGAATTCTGACGTTCTTCGGCAGTTGTCAGCTCGTGGCTGATAAGGCTGTCGGATATGGTGCAGATGGCAAGTGCGCGACGACCTGCGCGTGCGGCGTTGATATAAAGTCCTGCCGCCTCCATCTCAACCGCCATAACGCCAAGGCGTCTCCAGCGAGGGTTCATTTCGGGATCGTCATCGTAGAATGTGTCGGAGGAAAGCAGGTTGCCCACGTGATAGCGCGCGCCTGCCTGCTTGGATGCCTCAACGGCGGCGCAAAGCAGTGAGAAATCGGCAATAGGCGCGAACTGACCGCCCAGATGGAACTGCTCAACGTATGCGGAGTTGGTGCAAGCACCCTGACCGAGAACTATATCGCGAATTTTTATATCCTCGCGCATAGAGCCTGCGGAGCCTACACGGATAATGCTGTCAACGCCGAAAAAGTTATAAAGCTCGTAAGAATAAATGCCGATGGACGGAATACCCATTCCGCTTGCCATAACAGACACGCGGCTGCCGCGATAGCTGCCCGTATAACCCTGAACGCCGCGGACATTGTTAAAAAGTTTAGGTGCGTCAAGATAGTTTTCTGCTATAAACTTAGCTCGCAGAGGGTCGCCCGGCATAAGCACTACGGGAGCGATATCCGCGGGAGTTGCATTGATATGGGGAGTTGGATAGTTAGCCATTTTTAGTACCTCTCTTATTTTTTACCTTCAATAAAATATGATGCTTCCATGTCCGCAACGCAAAGCGCGAACGCAAGGGGAAACATTTCAAGTGCCTGACCTACCGTGCCGTTATCCTCGGGACCCGAAAAGCCCATATGATAGCGAATAGCAAACGCCTCGTCGCGGGTCAGCTTCATGTATCCGGACACGATATAAACCGACTTCTCGCCGTGACCGTAAGGCAGCGAGTCCTCAATGGTGTAATAGGGCACGCTTTGCCAGCGTCCCGTTTCGTCCTTGACGTTGCGGAAGGATGTGCGATAGAAATTTATCTTGCACAGGTCGTGCAGGAGCGCCGCGATAGCGATGCTTTCGTCCGAATAATTGATGCCGTAGGTCTCCTTCATACGGCTGCGGGAAAGCTGGTCAACCAGGCAGTCGTAAACGTTAAGGCTGTGCTCACACAGTCCACCCTCATACGCACCGTGATAGCGAGTGCTGGCAGGTGCGGTGAAAAAGTCACAGGAGTCGGAGCAAAGAAAAGCAAGCAGTGCTTCCGAGCCCTCACGTTTTATATTGCGACGGAAAATATCAATAAAGCGTTCCTTATTTGTCATAAGTCGATATCCTCTTTTACATATTATTTCATCTTATATTTTAACATTTTCGGCGTCGGATGTAAATAGTTTTTTGCTATTTTGAAAAAATAAACCGGCTACAAACGCTATAATTGTGCAGTTAACAGTAGACAAGAGGCAAAAAATATGTTATAATTAAAATGTATAATTATTTCTATTCAAACTCATTCGGAGGCATCATGAGTACACCACAACTTTCAGTTCAGCCTTACAAGGGCACAAGAGATTTCTACCCCGAGGATATGCGCCTGCGCAACTGGTTTTTCGGTAAGATAAGACAGGTGCTGGAATGCGCATCCTTTGATGAATACAACGGTCCTATGCTGGAGTCGCTTGACATTTACGCCGCAAAAAGCGGTGTCGAGCTTGCAAGCGAGCAGACCTACAACTTTACCGACCGCGGCGGACGTCAGCTTGCGATCCGTCCCGAAATGACACCTACCGTCGCACGTATGGTAGCTCAAAAGGTAAACGGTCTCAGCTATCCCCTGCGCTGGTTCTCCATCCCCAACTTCTACCGCTATGAGCGTCCTCAGCGCGGCAGACTCAGAGAGTTCTGGCAGGTAAACGCCGATATTTTCGGCTGTGACTCCTACGAGGCAGACTTTGAGATAATCTCGGTTGCCATCAAGCTGCTCCGCGTTTTCGGTGCGGACGAGTCCATGTTCAAGGTGCACATCAACAACCGCCGCTTCTTCAACGACGTTATCGCCGCCATCGCAGGCAGTGACGCCGAGGGCGCAAAGGCTGTTTCCAAGGTAGTTGACCGCAAGGGCAAAGTTCCGAGAGAGGCATATCTCAAGGATATGTACGCACTGGGTCTTGACGACGAAAAGATTGAAAAGATCGACGCACTTTACACCATGAGCATTGACGAAGCAACCTCTCTCTGCCCCGATTCCCGCGGTGCGGCAGAGCTCCGTGAGCTGTTCGAAACGCTCGCTCTGTGCGGTCTTGACAAATACTGTGTATTTGACTTCGGCATCATACGCGGTCTTGACTACTACACCGGCACCGTTTTTGAGGTGTTCGACGAAGCACCCGAAAACAACCGTGCTATGTTCGGCGGCGGCCGCTACGACAACCTTGTGGGTCTGTTCGTTCACAACACCGCTATCTCGGGTGTCGGCTTCGGCTTCGGTGATGTAACGCTTGAAAACTTCCTCAACATCCATAAGCTTGTTCCCGAATCCCTTCTGTCCTACAAGGTCAAGCTGCTGGTGACTCGCTTCAACGACGTCAGCTTCGCGGAATATGAAAAGCTCGCGGACGAGCTCATTCTGGCAGGTATCCCCGCCATGTGTTATCTCGGCACCAAGAAGTTCGGCAAGCAGATAGATTACGCCGTAACCAACGGTTGCACTCACGTCATAATTATGGGCGGAAGTGAGCTTGAGGGCGGCCAGGTCAAGATCAAGGATCTGTCCACTCGCGAGGAAAGCACTGTCGCTCGCGCAGAGCTGGTCAACTATATCAATTCGCTTTGATCGCATCACAAATCTATAAATTTTACAGAGGTACGCTATGGTTTATATGTTTTTGGCAACAGGATTTGAAGAAGTGGAGGCATTAGCCCCGCTGGATATTCTGCGTCGCGCAGGAGTTGAAGTAACCACCGTCGGTATCGGCGGCGAGCTTATCACAGGCGCCCACGGCATCACGGTCAAGGCAGATATTGCGGACAGCGTATTCCGCGACGACGCACCCGAAATGGTCATTCTGCCCGGTGGTATGCCCGGAACCAGAAACCTTGACGCATCTCCCATAGTTGATGCGGCACTCAGTGCCACCGCCGCAAACAACGGCTATCTTGCCGCCATCTGCGCCGCGCCTATGGTGCTTGGTAAGCGCGGTCTGCTCAAGGGCAAACGCGCTATCTGCTACCCGGGCTTCGAAAAGTTCCTGGACGGCGCGCGTCTATCCCATCATAACGTGGTACGCGACGGCAACGTAGTCACCGCCGCAGGCATGGGTGTGGCTATAGAATTTGGTCTGGAGCTTGTAAATATGCTGTGCGGAGACGTTGCCGCGGCAAATGTCCGTGCCGCAATTATCGCAGGCTGATGCTCTGCACATGAAACGTTTTCTTAAATATCTGCACCGCGGGCCCTGCCCCTATGTGGCTTACACGGCGCTGGCAGGCTACATTTTTCTCATAATAGCGCGTATTATTGACGCTACCTGCTCCAATGTTAAGGTGCTTAGAGCAATGCCGCCGCTGTTTTCGATTTTGGTGTTTTTGTTACCGTTGGGCGTATATATCGCGGTATATCGCAAAAGTTTTTCAAGAGAATCCCTGCACATCAAGCTTCCATCCCTATCGCATATACCGATAGCGCTGAGTGCCGCGCTGACATTGATTTTTGGCGGCACACTTGTGACCATACTGCTTTACGGCAGCGAAATAAATGCGTCCGCATTTTCGCTTTACGAAACCTTTCCCACACAGCTTCAAGGGGGATTCGGCAATAATTTATACCTTGTATTGGTATACGCCTTGCTCCCGTCAGTGTGCGAGGAAATGGTCTATCGCGCTCTGCTTTGCTCGGAATACCAAAAAAGCAGTGTTCTGTGCGCTGTGATCGCAAGCTCACTTTTATTTGGTATGCTGCATTTTGATATGCGCTTCTTACTGCTTTACGTGCTGTCGGGCGCATTTCTGGCAATTACAATGTACGCTACCAAAACTGTTATAGTACCCATGCTGTTGCATTTTATCTACAATCTTTTCTGTATTTATGTCCGCCCCTACGTGATCTCGTTTTACGTAAATACAGCCAGCCGCGCGCTTTTCATCATGATCTCCGTGCCATTGTTTTTGTTATGCGCGGCGCTGTTTTGCTTGTTTGCAGGCAGACAATACAGCAAATACGCAGAGAACGGCACCTCACCAAGCTATCCCACGGCTCTTTCAGCCGCGCAAACACTTGAAGCTATCGAGCAAACGTTTGTATCACTTCCATTTATACTGTGCGCCATCATTTTCGCGGTAGCTGTAATAGTTTTCTGATGCGTTGTCCCATAAAAATATGGGACAACGTATTTTTTTATTTGACAATTAACGTGCGCCGTGATAAAATAGTATTATAAAAATGTAAAGGATGGTATTGCTATGAATCCGATCCGAAAAAAAATAACCCTAACCGTTATTTCAATACTGTTGCTCCCGTCCCTGCTCATCGGATGCTCCGAAACACCGAAAATCCCCTCCGATACGTCGGCATCCTCGCAGGATACAACAGAATCAAATATTACCACGCCATCTGACACAACTACAAAAGCTGCCGATACGACGACAGAGGTCGTTGACACCACCACAGCGGCACAGCAGCAAGATAACACTCCGGAGGAAAAGCCAATGAAAATACTGTTTATTGGAAACAGCCTTACATATTATAACGATATGCCCGACCTGCTTATGAAGCTGGGCAAGGCGGCAGGCAAGGATATTTATACATTCAAAGCGACCGTGGGCAGCTCCACCATGTGTCAGCAGATATCAAGCTCCACCGAGATCGGTAAGCTGGTAGACGCGGCAATGAAAAAGGACTGGACGCACGTAGTCATACAGCCCTCGCGCCGCATTACCGACAAAGAAAATACTGTTAAAACCGCCGAGCTTGCCGCCGCTAACGTGCTTGACGAGCGTATCAAGGCGGCAGGTGCCGAAACCGTCATTTACGCCACCTGGGGCAACAATACGGGAAGCTACAGCAGCTACACCATGAATGCTGACGGTATCAACGCCTCAACAGCGAACAAGTATAGCATTTCCCGCGCCGACCACACCGCATATATGAAGTCGGTCTCCGAGGAGTTTGCCGCACAGCTTGGCGCTCCTATGGTGGACTGTGCTTCGCTTTTCGAGTTTATGGTAACAAAATACCCCGATATAAATATGTATCACTCGGACGAACGCCATCCCTCGCTCTACGGTTCCTACGCCGTAGCCTGCGCATTCTACGCGCATTTTTATAATGAGTCCCCCGCTGCCGCGGCGGCACTTTATCACGACGGCATACCCGCCGACATAGCCAATCTTTTAGCCCTTGCCGCAGACCATGTGGTTCGCGGAAGTGAAGCCCCCAACGTAACAATTTCCGGCGGAGGCGACGCTGTGTCCACAATTACCGTCAAGGCGGAAAAATGGACGGGCACGGGAAGTGAAGCCGATCCGTTTATAATTTCCAATGCCGGAAACTTTATGTACATGGTTGAGCTGTCACAGAACGGCGAGTCCTTCAAGGGTAAGTATATCAAGCAGACCGCCGACGTTGACCTCAAAGGCGGTGCCCTTGTCCCGGCGGGAACCAAAACTCCTTTCCAAGGCAACTATTCCGGCGGCGGACACAAGATCTCCGACTTCAGTGTAACCAGCTCAAAGTGCGCGGGCATTTTCGCCCAGACCTCGGGTGCCGTCATTTCGGGAATTGAGTGCGCCAACGCCACCTTCAAGGGCGAGTTCGCGGGCGGTATCGTAGGCGACGCCAAGGACGGCACCATCATTTCGGACTGCGTTGTTATGGCAAGCTCGTCTGTAGAAGCCTCTATTCGCGCGGGCGGCATAGCCGCTTCACTATTCGGCTCAAAGATACACGGTTGTGTAAACCACGCGCTGTCCTACGTCGCAGGTCAGAACGACCATTGCTACTCGGGTGGTATAGTGGCGTTCGCGGCAGACGACAGCTTTATCGAGCTGTGCTATAACGACGGCGACGTTACCGTGTATATGCCCACCGCAAGCAAAAACGGCAACGGCGGCGGTATCGCCGGTTGTAACGGCTTGACCTCGGGCGGCTCGGCAAGCATTTCAAAATGTGTGAACCGAGGACTAATATCCTTTACATACGACGGCAAAAACGCTTCGCGTGCTTACACCGGCGGTATCGTCGGACGTGCGGGCAACAGCAACAACCAAGCCAGCAGCCTGAGCGATTGCTACAACACGGGTAACATAGTCAACAAGTCCACCAACACCAAATATTACCCCGGTATCGGTCAGATGTGCGGCGTTTTCGCCAACGCCAACGTAACGCTGAAAAATTGCTTTGGTCTTGACACGGTCAGCGAGACCCTGACAAAAGCCTACGGTCCCGATCCGCGCTACTCAAACTACGTTGCGGGCAAGGAAGGCAGTGACTTCAAGGAAAGCCAGTATTTCCGTCTGTCCGACACGCTGAATCTTATGACCTCACAAGAGATCGAAGCGCGCATCGCGCAGATCGTAGCTCAGATACCCGTTCTTAAATAAACCGTTACACAGCTAAGAAAGGTCGTGACAAACTATGGCTCTGTCCGGCAAAATGCTTGACAGTAAAGCACAGCATCAAAAAATGCTGACTACTCCCATCCCCAGACTGGTCATAAGTCTGGCGCTCCCCACCGTGGCAAGTCAGCTTATCACGGTAATATACAACACCGCCGACACGTATTTCGTTTCCCAGCTCAACAATAACAGCGCCTCGGGTGCCGTCGGTGTGGTATTTTCACTTATGTCACTTATACAAGCACTGGGATTTGGTATATCCATGGGGGCAAACAGCCTTATCAGTACAAGTCTCGGTGAGCAAAAGGACGAGGATGCCGCGCGCTACGCCAACTCCGCATTTGCGGCGTCCGTGTTTATGGGCTTTGTGCTTATGATCAGCGGACTTTGTTTGCTGAAACCGCTTATGATGCTGTTGGGTGCCACCGATACTATACTACCTTACGCCAGCGAATATTCCACATACATACTCATCGCCGCCCCCATAATGTGCTCGTCCTTCGTGCTCAGCAGTATACTGCGCGGTGAGGGCAAAGCGTCGCTGGCAATGATAGGTTTGTGCACGGGCGGTATCGTCAATATAATACTGGACCCAATATTCATTTTCAATGCTAAAATGGACATAGCCGGTGCGGCACTTGCCACAATGATCAGTCAGACAGTCAGCTTTTTGATACTTCTGACCTTCTTCCTGCTCAAAAAAAGCAATATACGCCTGGGATTTTCATATATCAGCAAAAAGCCGAAAACATACGTGGACATAATCAAGCGCGGCTTTCCCACCATCTGCCGTCAGGGCGTAGCCAGCATTGCCTCAGCTCTGCTGAACCACGGAGCAGGTCTTGTAGGCGGCGACATTGCCATTGCCGCCATTACGGTATCCAACAAAATATATATGTTGGTACGCAATGTAGTTGTCGGCATCGGACAGGGCTTTCAGCCCGTGGCGGGCTATAACTTCGGCGCAGGTGAGCGTCGCCGCGTCAAGCAGGCATTCTGGGTTACGACAGCACTTGGCAGTGCCGTGTGCATACTTGCCGCTCTGTTTCTCTTCCCTCTTTCCGAGCAGGCGATAATGCTGTTCCGCGACGACGATATGGATGTCGTTCGCATCGGCAGCGCCGCTTTGCGATTTATGTGCATTATACTTCCTACCATGGCTTATTCGACTTATGTCAACCAGCTGTATCAATGCCTCGGCTTCAGTACAATAGCTTCCCTGCTCGCCTCCTGCCGCCAGGGTATATTCTTTATACCGCTGGTGCTGATACTTCCGCGAGTCATTGGCATTGCGGGCATCGAGATAGTACAGCCTGCCGCCGACCTGCTGACAGCAATAATTTCGGTGTATTTCCACATCAGATTTTTTAAGCGCGAGCTTAATGAATAAAAAAGAACTATAGCTAAAAGATATTAAAAGCCTATCGGTTTAACCGATAGGCTTTTATCACAATACAGTTAATAAAGCACTATAAAAACTCGCAACGCTCACTGCGTGAGCAGTGACTACCACTCGGCGGAAGCCGAATATCACTGCGAAGCAATATCACTCGCCGCAAGCGAATATCACTTACTTTATCTCCCCCGCCGCCAGTGCGATCATATTGGCGGACGCTTGCTCCAACGTGATCACATCACGCTCCTTGGGCTGCTTCGCTACCTCGTAAAGCAGAGGACCGCTATATCCCGCGCGCTCAAGCTGCTCGAATATGCCCTTCCAGTTGTTCATTCCGTCGCCGGGCAAACGGTGACGCTCATCAACGAAATCATAGTCGGAAATATGCAGAGTGTAGATCGGTATGACCGAATCAACCAGCGCCGATAAGAACGCCACATTTTCCTCGATCAGCGAATGGTTTGTGTCAAACACGATACCCGCGCCCGTACCCTGCAGCAGCTCGATCATCTCAGATGAACGATTACACAGGCAGGTTCTGGGCAGATTTTCAACCGCCAGCTTCATTCCCGCCTTGTCGCACTCCTCTTTTAGCATAATGATCGCCTCGCGACTGCGACGCAGACGCTCGGGTCTGTCCTCGTCGGTAATAGGCTCACTGCTGGGGTGCAGGACCGCAACCTTGATACCCGCCTTACCTGCCGCCTCGATCAGCGTGCGGTTGGTGTACAGCGCGATAGCTCTGAACTCATCCTTCATGCTGGAAATATCAAGTGAGCGCGAGAACGGCAAATGTATGGACCACAGCTCAATGTCTGCCTCTGCCGCGTAATCAACGTACTTCTGCCAGTTGCGGGCAAAGTCCATTTTGTTCATATATGTATCAAAGTTAAATGAAAGCTCAACTGCGTCAATTCCTGCCGCCTTCATAGCTTTGAATGCCTCAAGGTCTGCCTTGCCCACAAGACAAGACGAGCTTGCGCGTTTAAGTCCCTGTGCGTACGTCATAATAATATCCTCCAAAAATAATACCGACGGATACCGTCGGTATTATTTTATATTATTTTTCACATAAAATCAATAGCATTTGATTATTTTTTGCCAAACGTCTGCTCAATTATTTCAAGAAACTTAAATCTGAGCTTGTATTTTACGCCATCCGAGTCGGTGATTATTTTATATTGCTCGGGCGTAAGCCCCGCCTGAATGAACGCGTCCTCCGCCTGGCTCTTGGTCGCCGCCGACAGACACAGATTCGGGAACAGCACGCACCACCAGTTCTGCCCCACCGCGTCACCGATCTTTACCTGCAGCGACATATAGCTTCCCGACGGAAAGCATACGCTTTCGTAGTTCTTTGTGGGATACTCCTCCTCGCACAACTTTACGCTGACATCATACTCATACCCCTCCGATGTAACTACTGCCTGTGCCGTGTCCTCAATAGCATCAAGCCCACCGCGCAATGCCACCGCCGCCTCATCACGGGTTTTGCACTCCGCAACCAGCTCGGACGCCACCGCAAGCACTCCGTCGCGGACCTTTAGCTTCAGTGCCTGATCCTCGTCCGAGTCTGAATTCGCTATAACGTGCAGTCTGACCACGCTGTCATATATCTTGCTCTCGCCGTGTATCGGCAGCACGCTCAACAGCATCACACCAACCAAAACAAAAACGCAAAATGTAACTAAATTTTTCATTATGTTATACCTCCGATAGCTTGTATTAACATTCTCCGTATCTTTTACTTGTAATTATTCACGCAAAAACCAAATTTTGAATATTTAATTTTCAATATTGTGGATTTTTGTGTCATTTTATGTTATAATATAATAGATAATGTTTACAGGAGCCTTGTTATGTATCAACCCACAGATAATTTGTATAACTTTCGTGATCTGGGCGGTCTTAAGCTGAGAAATGGCGGCGAGACGCGCTACGGTGTGTTCGCCCGCTCAAACATAATTCTTGACATCACCCCCGAAGAAACCGAGATGCTCAAGCAAAAGGGCTTTACCACCATAGTCGATCTGCGCACCGAAGCGGAGCTTGAAAAATATCACCACGTACTGCGCTCTCACCCCGATTTTACCTACATACATTCAAAGTGCGACGACTGGTGGCGCGACCAGTTTTACACCGTTGAAGAATCGGCAATGTATTATATAATGCTGCTGTTGCACCGCGATAATGTCCGTGCCATACTGACCCACTTAGCTGACGCCGAGGGCGCGGTCATGTTCAACTGCCACGCGGGCAAGGATCGCACGGGTATTACATCCGCGCTTATTTTACTGATTGCGGGCGTAGAGGACAAAGAAATAATCGACGACTACGCAAAAACCTACAAGGCGCGTTGGGGCGACACCCCCCTTGAGGAGCTTTGGATGAAACAACGCCTGTTGCCCATCCCCGAAAACATGGAAATGTTTTTGGCAATGCTGCGGGCGCGCTGGGGTGACGTGGAGGGTTACTGCCGTTTCATCGATCTGCCCTATGACAAGGTGCTGTCCATCCGCCGCAAGCTGACGGGCAACGCATAATGTAAATTGACAAGCATAATATTTTATGATAAAATAAACCGAAAACAATTGAAAGGATATATACATACCATGGACAAAAAAATATCTCCCTCTCTGATGTGTGCCAATTTTCTTGAGCTGGGCAACGAACTGAAGCAGCTTGAAAAGCACGGCATTGAGTATCTGCACATCGATATTATGGACGGCGTTTTCGTTCCCAACTACACCCTGGGTACCGACTTCATCAAGAAATTACACCGCGCAAGCTCCATTCCCCTTGACATTCACCTTATGATCGACCGCCCCGACTGCAAGCTTGACCGCTTTGAGTTCAAGGAGGGCGACTACGTTTCCATTCATTATGAGTCCACTCCCCATGTTCAGCGCACGCTCAACGCAATCCGCGAGGCAGGCGCTAAGCCCATGCTGGCAATCAACCCCGCAACTCCCCTTTGCGTGCTGGAAGAGCTGCTGCCCGACATCGACGCGGTGCTCATCATGACCGTCAACCCCGGATATTCGGGTCAGAAGCTGATCCCCCAGACCATCGATAAGATCGCGCGTCTGCGCAAGATGCTGGACGACGCAGGCTATCCCGAGATCGAGATTGAGTGCGACGGTAACGTTTCATTTGAGAACGCAACCAAGATGAGCCAAGCCGGCGCAAACATTTTCGTTGCAGGCACATCCAGCCTGTACGCTCCTGGCGCCGACCTCTCCGAGAACGTCAAAAAGTTCCGCGAGGCGATAAAATAAATATCAAAAGCCGTATGCTCGAATGAAGTGAACCCAAAAGTTTAGACAAAAATAAAATATTAAATTGCTTGTGAATGAGCTCGGTATTGAACTGGGCTCATTCCTTTTAGTTTGAGAGAGATTCTCTCGTTATTGTAGTAATGTATATATTCTTCCAGCTTT
>JAZNBA010000099.1:0-3414 GCA_045586785.1 Eubacteriales bacterium
AAAAAACGCTCCGAAGGTAAAGCTTGTACCGAAGCAATGATTGCCGGTCTTAACAAATTTTTGCGTATCTATTACGGTAAAGTGAAAGAAATTATGCCGTAAATTTTATTAAATCTCATATACAGCAGGCGGCTAAAAAAAGATATTTTATCCGCTATCTTTTTCTGCGCTCTTTTTGATTTTTAGAGTGCAGATTTTTTATTAATCTTTTTTTGCAAAACCTATTGACTTTATTTAGCAGGTTTTTATTTGGAGGAAAATAAAAAAATGAAACACAGCAAATTATTTACCGTGATTGTATGTATTTTGATGTTTATCTGCACGCTTTCCGCTTGTAAAAAAGAACCTCCGCCACCACCTACATATTCTGTCACATTTGATGCAAACGGTGGAAGCATACTTTCCGGTGATGGGGTACAAACAGTCACGGAAGGCGCAGATGCAATCCCGCCGACAGTTGAAAGAAAGGGATATGAATTCAACGGCTGGGAGGGTAGCTATACTTCGGTTGCCTCCGACAGCAGTGTTCGTGCTAAATGGATACCTATCCATACAGTCATATTTGACGCTGATGGCGGAACGGTCTCAGATACAGCGTTGCTCAAGCAGACGGTCAGAGAGGGCGAGTCTGCAACAGTTCCCGATGTAGTGCGTGACGGCTATGAATTTTTGGGTTGGGACAACAGTGCCACAGATGTTACGTCCGATGTAACGATAAAAGCTAAATGGGTGCGACTTTTTACTGTAAGCTATATTCTTTCCGGCGGTGAGACAACAAGTACGACTCAGGATAAATATATAAAGCAAACCATCCGAGATGGAGAGCAAGCTACAGCGCCTCAGGTGAAGCGTAACGGCTATATATTTAAGGAATGGAAAAAAGATATCAATGCCGCAGGCGACAAAATAACATATACTGCCGTCTGGGAGAGAAAGGTATATTCAGCTTCGGAGATCAATAAATTGATCAGTCCCGCAACTGTTGAGATATCCACCTTCCGCCGCAACAATATACCGCTTTCTGTAGGCTCCGGATTTTTTATAGATAGTTACGGAACTATCGTTACCAATTATCATGTGGTAGCAGGCGCATATAAAATAGTAGTTAAGACCGCACAAGGCAAAGAATATATCGCTACAAATATTCTCGGATATAGTAAAGACAAGGACGTAGCCTATATCAAAGTAAACGCAATGGGCAACGAGACATCATTTATAAAGCTATCAAGTGCAAAACCCGCTGTAGGTGAAGCGGTATATGCTCTTGGAAGCTCGTTGGGGTTGACAGGTACATTCTCCAGCGGTATTGTTTCATATGTTGACCGTGTTATCGACAACGTTAAATTCATACAGACCACCGCGCCTATTTCGTCCGGTAACAGCGGCGGTCCACTTGTCAATCAATATGGTGAGGTTGTCGGCATGAACACCGCCACATATACAAACGGTCAGAATCTCAATCTTTCTATTACTGCCGATGAAATTAGCTCGGTATCTAAAAACAAAGCCATTACTGTGGAAACCTTTTTTCAGGCGACCTGTATAATTAAGTATTTCCCGGGAGAGTGTGTATTGCCGTTTAATGAGGTAGGCACCTCCATAAATTCACATGAGTGTGTCAGCGGATATACTTATGATACGAACTTTTCCACTACATCCGATGTAGATATGTATCTTACAAAAGTGAACTCTGACAGCGATCTGCTTCTTATAGTCATAACAGCGGACACTTATGAGGAGATTTATGATTTTTCTGTCGGAATAATATATTCAAACACCTCTAAAATATATCAAAGCAGCGCCCAATTTCTTGATTGGGATGAGCAGATCATCAACGAGACAGTTGTCCAGAACAGCGACGGTACATATTCTTGGCTGGTTGCTATGTATCCGCCAAAAGATAAGTACAAAAGTGGATATAAATATTACGGACTTGCCGTAGGTTACGCCGATAAACCTATGGATTACAGCTACTACTCCTGTAGTTTGTCTTCGGAGGAGTTGCAAGCGTTCGTGGAATATTGGGGATAAAATGTTTTGCTTGGGTGACGGAATTTGTGCCGCTGTAACCGCACTGCTGTACCTTATAAAAAGATAGGCGTGCTCAAGGTCAGAAAAAAGGAATTTCCCAAGAACACACTGCGAAAGATCCAGAGATTCAAGCTGGATATGAGCATTGACTGATAAAAATGTGCCGACGTGAGTCGGCACATTTTTTGGTTTTTCCGATTTCCTATTGACCTTGACGGTGGTTTGGTGGTATAATAAAGTCACCATAAAAGAAAGGAAGTAATGATTATGGATTTTCCGGAAATTTTGAAAAACGTACTTAACAGTATCATCGGCTGGGCTACTACCGCCGGAATTCGTCTGCTGATTGCCATTGTCATTTTGATAGTATCTTTTAAAATAATAAATGTCGTGGCAAAAAAGATAGCAAAGCAAGGCGACAAGGGCAAGCTGGACAAGACACTTGCCAAGACCCTCGCGTATCTTTTCAAGCTTGCAATGAAGATATGCATAGCTATCTGCCTTGTCGGTTACGTCGGCATAGATACCAGCGGACTTGCCGCTCTGGTCGTATCCTTTGGCGCATGTATCGGTCTGGCACTTAACGGTGCTGTGGCAAACCTTGCGGGCGGTGTTGTTATTCTTGTTACAAGACCCTTCCGCGTTGACGATTTTATCGAGGCTCAGGGCGTATCGGGAACAGTTGAAGACATTCATATCACCTGCACCCGCATCCGTACAGGCGACAACAAGGTGGTTTATCTGCCTAACGGTGCGCTGTCCGCAGGCACTATCATCAACTATTCCGAGAAGGATACAAGACGTGTGGATTTTACCTTCTCCATCGGCTATGCCAATGACTTTGAAAAAGCCAAGGCTATCGTTATGGACATTTGCAAGTCACACGAGCTGGTGCTCAAGGATCCCGCGCCCATGGTGCGCGTTTCGGAGCACGGCGCCAGCAGTATCAATCTGGTTGCACGTGTTTGGGTAAACAGCGGCGACTACTGGACGGTCAATTTCGACATTCTTGAAACCGTCAAGAAGACGTTCGATGAGCAGGGAATCGAGATCCCCTACAATCAGCTGGACGTTCACGTCAAAAAAGACTGATCTTATATTAAAAAGACCGAGAATTTTATGTTCTCGGTCTGTATTTTTTGTATCGGGGGTCTTGATCGTAAGGAGTTTTTCTGTGTAATTTGCGCATGAGAGGGATGTTTGAGGGATCATCGAAAACGTAAGCGGGGCAGCAGTGGTTGTCCGAGCAGCAGATGGGATTTTCGTTTTCGTCTTTGAATTGATATTCCATACACCTTATGCATCTTCCATGAGGCTGATTGCCGCAATGAGGGCAGGTGATGGCATTGGTTGATACTTTCTTTCCGCATTCCGAACAGCGTT
>JAZNBA010000100.1:0-12732 GCA_045586785.1 Eubacteriales bacterium
CTTTCCGCTTCTTTCCGTGAACATAGGGGTTCCTCCAAACTTCTTGTTACTCCTTTATTATACCATGTTTCAAATCCTCTGTAAAGTACGACAAAGGGCTCAGAACCGTTGCCCTGAACCCTTTGTCAGTGATCTGAATCCGTGCATAAGCACGGATTTTTTATTATTATGTTCAGATAACTCTTACGCGTCTGATACCGTCAATAGCGGCGATCTTAGCTATGGTCTCATCGGAAACCGAGCCCTTGATCTCAGCCATTGTGTAAGCGTTATCGCCCTTGGACTTGTTGGTCATGTTCTCGATATTGATACTCTGCTCGGAAAGAGCGGTTGTGATCTGAGAAATGATGGAGGGAACATTTGCGTGAAGAACGCAAACACGAACGTCACCACTGTGAGGCATGCTTACGTTGGGATAGTTTACGCTGTTGGTAATGTTACCGAAGCGCAGGTAATCATCCAGCTCGCGAGCTGCCATAACAGCGCAGTTGTCTTCGGACTCCTCGGTGGAAGCGCCCAGGTGAGGAATTGCAACAACGCCGGGAACACCGATCAGTTTTTCATCCGGGAAATCGGTAACGTAAGCGGCTACCTTGCCCGACTCAAGCGCGGCAATAATATCATCGGTGTTGACCAGATCTCCGCGCGCCAGATTGACAATACGAACGCCGTCCTTCATTGTAGCGATGGAAGCGGCATTGATCATGCCCTTGGTCTGGGGAGTTGCGGGAACGTGCAAAGTGATGTAATCTGCGCAAGCGAATATCTCGTCGTAGGACGCAGCCTTGTGAACGTTTCTGGAAAGGTTCCAAGCAGCCTCAACAGTAAGGTAAGGGTCGCAACCGATAACGTCCATACCAAGATGTGTAGCGGCGTTGGCAACCATACCGCCGATAGCACCAAGGCCTACGACGCCCAGCTTCTTGCCCTTGATCTCACATCCGCCGAACTGAGACTTACCTGCCTCAACAGCCTTTGCAACGCCCTCGGTGCCCTTCAGGGTCTTGACCCATTCAGCACCTGCGATGATCTTACGGGAAGCCAGCATAAGAGCACAAATTGTCAGCTCTTTAACACCGTTTGCATTTGCGCCGGGAGTGTTGAATACAACGATACCCTCTTCTGCGCAACGGTCAACGGGAATATTGTTTACACCTGCGCCGCAACGAGCGATAGCAAGCATATTCTTATCAAATGTCAGGTCATGCATGGCGGCAGAACGCACCATGATAGCATCGGGAGTCTCAATGTCAGCACCAACGTTGTACACCGCACGGTCCAGCTGATCTGTACCTACAGCGGCAATTTTATTGAGAAGCTTAATATTCATAATTTTTATCTCCTGATAATTTAAATTATAGGATGGAGATTAAATAATATCTCCAAGCTCATCCATTTTATTTCTGAGTGTAATAGCACTCTGGCGGAATGCGCCCAGCTCTTCGGGCATCCAGTTTTCCTCGAGACGATGCTCAACGCCGTTGACACCGATGATGGAAGGAACACTGAGAGCCACGTCACACACGCCGTATTCGCCTTGAAGTGTTGATGAAACAGATGCAATAGTTACTCTTTGATTAAGCACCGCGTCGGCAAGCGATCCTACACAGGTAGCAATACCGTAATGAGTTCTGCCCTTTGCGGCAATGATCTCGCCGCCCATAGTCTTTACGCGTGCCGCAATATCGTCCTTTTGAGCCTGACCCCATTCAAGACCTACGTTATCACAATATTCATCCATCGGAACACCCGCAATGGCAAGACGGCTCCAGATCGGTATCTGGGAGTCACCATGCTCACCTACAACGGTGCCCTTGATGACCTCTGTGCTGAGCTTGATGTAGTCGGCAACGCAACGGATAAGACGCGAGCTGTCAAGCGAACATCCCGTTCCGAATACTCTGCCGTTTTCAAGTCCCATCCACTTTTCACACAGATATGTCAAAATGTCCGCAGGGTTGGAAACTACCAGAATAACGCTTCCGGTGTAATACTTCTGAATGTTGTCAACAACGTTGCGCATAATGCGGCTGTTGTCCTGCATCAGCTGCAGACGGGTCTCACCGGGACGGCGTCCACGACCTGCAGTGATAACTATAAGGTCACAATACTGGCAATCACTGTAATCACCTGCTCTGACGACTGATTTTCCCATATAAGGAATACCGTGCTGAATATCCAGCGCCTCGCCGTATGCCTTTTGTTCGTCAATATCAATAAGAACGATGTCGCGCGCAATATTGCGAAGCGTCAACGCATATGCGATGGACGCGCCGACAAAGCCTGCGCCTATAATTGCTACTTTTCTGTTTCCTGCTATAATATTCATTTTCTTATTTTGCGTTGTTTTCTGCGAAGTCTTTCATAAATTCGATCAACTTCACAACACCCTCCTGTGGCATTGCATTGTAAATTGAAGCTCTCATACCTCCAACGGAACGGTGTCCCTTGAGATTCTTAAGTCCCTGTGCGGCTGCCTCTGCGGCAAACTTCTTGTCAAGATCGGCATTGCCGGTGACAAATGTAACGTTCATCATGGAACGGCACTCGGGCTTAACGGGAGCGGAATAATAATCCTGTGAATCAAGATAGTTGTAAAGAAGTGCTGCCTTGTCCTCATTGATCTTTTTCATAGCGTCAAGACCACCGATGGAAAGCAGATATTCGTACACCAGCTTTGCCATGTAAATTGTGTAGCAAGGAGGTGTATTATACATAGAATCGTTGTCAGCGGCAGTTTTCCAGTCCAGCATTGCGGGAGTGATGGGAAGCGCGTTGCCCAGCAGATCCTCGCGGACGATAACTACGGTAAGTCCTGCGGGAGCCATGTTCTTCTGCGCGCCGGCATAAATAACAGCGAACTTGGAAACGTCAACGGGCTCGGACAGAATGCAGGAAGACATATCGGCTACCAGCGGAATATCGCCTGTATCGGGAATGTAATTGAATTTTGTACCGTAAATGGTGTTGTTATAGCAAATGTGGACATAGGAAGCGTCGGGACGGAATGCGCTCTTATCTACCTGAGGAACATATGTGAAGTTATCAGCCTTGCTGGTAGCCACTTCAACAACGTCACCGTACTTCTGAGCTTCCTTGAAGGCCTTGCCCGAGAACTGACCCGAAACAATGTAATCAGCCTTGCCGGTACGGCCGATAAGATTCAGCGGAACTGCCGCAAACTGAGTGGAAGCACCACCCTGAAGGAACAGTATTTTATAGTTTTCCGGAACGTTCATAAGCTGACGGAGCAGCTTCTCGGCACCGAAAATAATGGGCTCATAGTCCGCTGATCGATGGGACATCTCCATTACTGACATTCCGCTATCGCCATAGCAAAGCATTTCAGCTGCTGCTTTTTCAAGTACAGGCAGTGGGAGCATCGACGGACCCGCCGAGAAATTGTAGACTCTGTTCATAAAACGAACCTCCGATTTTACGTTTGATAAATTTTTAACACAATTGAATGAAAAATTGTGGCTATGATACATTATATACTTTTTGTGAGTATTAGTCAACAGTTTTTTCAAAAAATACATCAAAAAACACAATTTTTCACAATTCAAACATCAAACTCACTGTTCGTGAAATGTGAATTATGCAAATTGAGTAATAAAAAATTCGCATATTATCCGCATGGTGCCACTATCCCCTTTTTGAGTCTATTTTGGCTAATAAATACTTGATTTTTTTGACAAAAAGGAAAAGTAAGGTAACCAATGATACATTTTATACATGAAAATTGAAAAAAATATGAATAAAATGAAATATATTTACAAAAAAATATTGACAACTACCAAATAATGTGATACAATTCAATTAACGCAATAGCAATATTGCACACATTTTTATCGAGGTATCACATGTACACTGACAAAACACTCGTCTGCAAGGAATGCGGACAAGAATTCACTTTCACTGCCGGAGAGCAGGAATTTTACGCTGAGAAGGGTTTCACCAATGAGCCCCAGCGTTGCAAGGCATGCCGCGATGCTCGCAAGAACAATCGCAAGAGCGGCGAACCCCGCCAGATGTATGATGCTGTATGCGCAGAGTGCGGAGCAGCCTGCAAGGTTCCTTTCGAGCCCAGCGGTGAGCGTCCTGTATATTGCAGCGACTGTTTTTCCAAGAAATAAACAGTAAGTGAAAAAATAAACGTGCCCACATGGGCACGTTTATTTTTTATTTATCCCTTAAGAAATCTTCTGTACTGATACAGATACGCAATTCCCGACCACAGCGTGAACAGTGTCATCAGTGCAGTGGTAACAATGGACAGTGGAAAAATGTTATGCAACGCATAGTTCTCTGCCCCGCCCAGCGCCGACTCGATAAAAAACTGCATAGCGGGCTCCAGCAAAACAAGCAGTATGCACGCCATTTGCGTCACAGTCTTTATTTTGCCAAGCTTGTTAGCCGCGATGACCTCGCCCGAGGGCGCGGCGGCGGCAATAGCACGCAGACCCGTCACGGTCAGCTCGCGGAATATGACCAGCAGCACCGCCCAGAAAAAGTAAGGGCGTATTATTTCAAATTTGTAGACTATGCAAAGCATAGTGCCAATAACCAGCAATTTATCCGCAAGCGGGTCCATGAATTTGCCGAAATCAGTCACAAGATTGTACTTTCTTGCGATCTTGCCGTCGAGAAAATCTGTAAACGATGTGATGCCGAAAAGTAGCGCCGCTACAGGATACGCAATATATTCGGGAATGACCGCCCCGCCCAGCATTATTACCGCCAGCACCACGGGTATCATAAACATTCTCGCAACGGTCAGTTTGTTGGGAAGATTCATATTCAGTCCTCCTTTAAGCTTTCCGATGTAACGGCTCTGCCTATCAGGTCATAGTCCATGACTTCACGTATCTTTACCTTGACGAAGCTTCCGGGCGCTATGCGCGCGGGAGCGCGGAAGTATATCTTGCCGTCGATCTCGGGGGCATCAGCCGCGCCGCGACCAAAATGTATCTCACCCACGGGATCAAAGTCCTCGCACAGAACGGTTATTGTCTTGCCGACCATTTCATTGTTGCGCGCTTCGTTTATCTCAAGCTGCTCTTGCATAATAATATCTGCTCTGTCCTGCTTGACCTGCTCGTCGATCTGATCAGGCATATCGTATGCGGGAGTGTCCTCCTCGCGGGAGTATGGGAACACACCCAGATGCTCGAACTTGGCTTGCTTGACAAACTCGCAAAGCTCGGTGAAGTCCTGCTCGGTCTCACCCGGGAAACCGGTGATAAGCGTCGTGCGTATGACGATCTCGGGTATCTCGGCTCTCAGCTTGGAAATAACGCCCTTTATCATCGCCGAGTCACCGTGACGGTTCATAGCCGTCAGCATATGATCGGAAATATGCTGAATGGGCAGGTCGATATATTTGAGGACGCGGTCATTGTCGCGCATCTCGGCAATAAGCTCGTCGGTTATCTTGTCGGGATAGCAATACATAAGACGTATCCACGGAATGCTCGTGGCATCCGTAATCGCCCGCAACAGCTTTGCCAGGCTGTATTCGCCGTAAATGTCAAGACCGTAACGGGTGGTGTCCTGTGCGACAATATTCAGCTCGCGCACACCCAGCGCCTCCATCTGCTTTGCTTCCTCAACAATGTCCTCAATGGGACGGCTGCGGAAGCGGCCGCGGATAGCGGGAATAGCGCAGTATGCGCAACGGTTGTCACAGCCCTCCGCCACCTTGATGTAAGCGTAAAAATCGGGAGTGGTCAAAATTCTGTCGCCGCCAAGACGAACGCTGTCATTGGGCTCGTAAGACGAATATTTTCGCTTGGAGCCCTTCTTTTTCTTCGTAGTAACAGACTCGATAGCCTCGACTATGTTGTGAATACTGCCAACACCCAGCAGTGCGTCAACCTCGGGCATTTCCTTGAATATTTCGTCGCGGTATCTCTCCGCAAGGCAACCGGTTACGATTATTGCCTTCAGCGAGCGGTGCTTTTTTAGCCAGGCAATGTCGAGAATGTTGTCGATAGCCTCCTGCTTCGCGCTCTCAATAAAAGCGCAGGTGTTTATAATGACTACGTCCGCTTGGGTCTCATCCTGCGTTATTTCGTAGCCCGCGGACATGACCTCATGCAACATGACCTCGGTGTCAAGCTGATTTTTGGGGCATCCCAGCGAAACAAAACCAATCTTCATTATGTTATCCGTTCTGCCGCACAAGCGGCTTTTTTCATATTCGGCAAGGACGTCATTTTTGCTTCCCTGCCGTTGCATATAATTATAAATATGATACCACAACCGCCACGATATGTCAAGTATGACAAAGCAAAGGCGTTGTTTCAATGCGTTGTTTCAATGCGTTTTTTCATTCTGCCATAACGAATTCTTGTCATTTTCTACAATTCATACCATGCCATAAATCAAATTTTGTTAGTGTAGTGTATTGACAAAATACCTCTGTTTATGCTATTATTAATTATTCTATTGAAAGTGAGGTTCCTATTGTGAACTACCTTGAATCAGTACTTGCTGATGTTGAAAAGAAATATGCGCATCAGCCCGAATTTTTGCAGACAGTTAAAGAGGTTCTTGAGTCTCTCGAGCCCGTAATCTCCAAGAACGAAGAACTTTATAAGCGCGAAGCTATACTTGAGCGCCTTGTTGAACCCGATCGTCAGATCATCTTCCGCGTACCGTGGGTAGACGACAACGGTCAGATCCGCGTTAACACCGGTTACCGCGTACAGTTCAACAGTTCCATCGGTCCTTACAAGGGCGGTCTCCGTTTCCACCCCTCCGTTAACCTGAGCATCATGAAGTTCCTCGGCTTCGAGCAGACCTTCAAAAACTCCTTAACTTCCCTCCCCATGGGCGGCGGCAAGGGCGGTTCCGACTTCGATCCTGCCGGCAAGTCCGACCGCGAGGTCATGGCATTCTGCCAGAGCTTTATGACTGAGCTTGCTAAGCACATCGGTCCCGACACAGACGTTCCCGCAGGTGACATCGGTGTTGGCGCACGTGAGATCGGCTACCTCTTCGGTCAGTACAAGAGACTGCGCGACGAGTTCACCGGCGTTCTCACAGGTAAGGGCCTGCCCTACGGCGGTTCTCTTATCTGTCCCGAGGCTACCGGCTTCGGCGCTGTTTACTACGCTGTTGAAATGCTCAAGTATTTCGGCGACGACATCAAGGGCAAGACCTTTGCAGTATCCGGCTTCGGTAACGTTGCTTGGGGTACCGTTCAGAAGATCACCGAGCTTGGCGGTAAGGTTGTTACCATCTCGGGTCCCGACGGTTACATATACGATCCCGACGGCATCAATACTCCCGAGAAGATCGACTATCTGCTTGAAATGCGTGCATCCTGCCGTAACAGAGCTCAGGACTATGCTGACAAGTTCGGCGCACAGTTCTTCAAGGGCGAGAAGCCTTGGGGCGTTAAGGTTGACATCGTTATGCCCTGCGCTACTCAGAACGAGGTTGGCATGGCAGAGGCAGAAAAGATCGTTGCTAACGGCGTTAAGTACTACGTTGAGGTTTCCAACATGCCTACAACCAACGAGGCAGTTGCATACCTCAAGGCAAACGGCGTTATCGTTGCTCCTTCCAAGGCAGTTAACGCAGGCGGGGTATCCGTTTCCGGTCTTGAAATGTCCCAGAACTCCATGCGCTACAGCTGGACTGCTGAAGAGGTTGACGAAAAGCTCAAGGGCATCATGAAGAACATCTTCAACAACTCCATCAAGGCTGCTCATCAGTACGGTCTGGGTGACGACCTGGTTGCAGGCGCTAACATCGCAGGCTTCGAGAAGGTCGTAAACGCTATGCTGGCACACGGTGCTTGCTAATTAACACGGCAAATAAAAATCGAGTCAAGGTCTATATGGACCTTGACTCTTTTGTTGTTTTTCTGATATTCAAAAAATTGATAAAAGTTTTTGCGTCGCGATTGTTTGCGAAGCAAACTCGCGCAAATCGCGCTTGCGCGTTTGCTTCTTTTCTTCAAAAAGCGACCATTCGCCCTCCGCAGAGGGCGAAACTCTTATCATTCAAAAGCTCCACGGAAGGGTGTGGAACCCACACAAGTGGGGGGTTCCCCTTTGGTTTACTTAATTTCACAAACAAACCGTCTCACACCGTCATTCAGCTTGAAGTCAATGAAGTAGCAGGGGTATCCCCTCTCGGTTACTTCACTTCCAACGCTTGCAGAACACATCGATGCGTCAAATTTTATCTCAACGTCCTCCACCTTGACAACACCCTCGCCTATCTCAGGCTCATACAGCGTCACGATGCGCTCGACAATATCGCCCGAACCCGTATAATCAAATTCATCCGTCAGCGTCACAACGTTGTCCGTGAACGAAAACGCACGCTTTATGCCGTCAAGTCCGGGACATTTATAGGCGCGCGCTATGTCCAGCGAGAACACGCCGTCATCATATTTTATGTTGTCCGCCGCGGCATCGTGCCCGTAAAACTGCAAAGCGCCGTCCACAATAGGCACGCTGTGACCGCGCGATGAGCACTCAAGAATACCGTAACGCGTCGTCTTGTCAAAATACTGACGGCTGTAAACGCCCGCGCCCAAGTCCATCAGCACCTGACGCCCGTTTTTCGCAAAAATAAACGTACCGATGTCATTATTGTTGTGATGCTCGTGATTGTTGCCACCCTTGGCGGCAAAGCCATATGCGGGAGTTCTCTTTATAAACCATTCCGAGTCCGCCGCGTAATACTCCGCGCTCTCATTGTCGGGGGCGGGATTGTAATAAAGCTCTTCATTAATCCACGTTGCGGAGCGAAGCTGCAAGCAGAAACGACCGCAACCATCATAATTATAAGAATATTTCGGATGGTACACCACCACGTCATCGGGGTACAAGCCTTTGAGATAGTGGCAAATTCCAAGATGATAGCTCAGTGTACGCTGCCCGTCGGCAAAGCTTACGCAGGCATTGCCCGACAAAAACATTTTTTGTATAAACGTCGCAACTGCCCTTACCTTTTCGTGCTTGAACCAATCACACTCACCCTCGGTGAACGTCTTCAGCATATCGGCGTAGACCGTGAAAAAGCCAAAACCGTAGTGCCAGTAGCCGCATCCCTCGATGCAGATGCCGTCATTCTCAAAGCCCGACAGATAATATTCCATCGCCGTATTGAAGCGCGGTATCAGTCCGCGCGCGAGATCGGGACGCAACAGCATTGCGGCGCAAGCCACCGAACCGACGCACACCGACGTCCAGTTGTTGGTGCCGTGCTCCCACCATTTATATTCCTCAACCGCAACAAATGGTTCAAAAATTCTTCTGTTGACCTCGTAATTTATACGGTTTTTGATCAGCGGGTCAAGTCTGTCCCGGAGCATCGTGTATATCTCCGCCAGCGCAAAGCCGGTCTCGGATGCGAAAAGGTCGATCTTTACGTTATTATTGGGCTCAAGCTCGCCCTGATGGGCGGGAAGGCACCATGTATACTCGTCGCAAATGGCATATATCTGATCCATCAGACGAGTCAGATACTTGGGTTCCTCAGGATAGATAAGTGACAACAGTGCGGCGCAGTCCAGCGCGCGGCGGCGTGTGAAATAAGTACCTTCATATATGCCGCGGTTGCCTGTCTCCCAGTACAGCTTGAAATCGCTGTATTTCAGTGCCAGAATAGGACCGTTCTCGCAGTTGTCGCGCCACATGGCGTGAAGCTCGGCGCGGTATCTCTCAAAGCAGTCCTTTTCGCGGACCTCTTTCCAAAAGCCTTTGTCCATTGCCTTACCAAGTAAATTCATAATGCCCTTCCCTTTCTCGAATTGAAGTCACCCGATACGGGTGTGATTTTTATTTTGCAAGCTTTTTCAGCAATTCTCTGAATTCTTCCTTATACATATCGTCCGAAAGATCCAGCTCATCCAGCGACGAAATTATATTTTCCAGTGAGATATCCACGAGATGCTCGCTCTCGTGAAGCAGCATCGCAGTTTCGATGACCGCGCACATAAACTTAACGTCATCCGACGCGTCACCAAACTGCTCGTTGCCGATAGAATACTCGTTGAGCTGACTCTGAGTCTCGCCGGGAGCCTTATGACGCACCGCCAGAGAGAGCCACTGCTGTTGCTCTGCCACAGCGTCTTCACCCGTCCGACTAATGGCAGATTCTGCCGCCTCGGTCAGTATCAGCTCATAGCATACCGTTACCGTGTGCCCCGCGCCCACGTCGCCCGCGTCCTTGGTGTCGTCCTCAAAATCCTCTTTTTGGAGCAGACGGTTTTCGTACCCCACCAGTCTGTAGCTGTCAACAAATGTCTTGTCAAAGGTTATTTGCAGCTTAACGTCCTCGGCTACTGTGTACAGCGTGCCCAAGAGGTCCTGACCGAATATCTTTTCAGCCTCTGCCTCGCCGTCAATGTAGTAGTAAACACCGTTGCCGTTGTCAGCAAGCGCCTCCATGTTAGCGTCGCGGTAATTGCCCGTGCCAAAGCCCAAAACCGACAGATATATACCCTGGTCGCGCTTGGTCTCCACAAACTTCTTAAGCTCCTCTGCCGAGCTGATACCAACGTTCAGGTCACCGTCGGACGCCATAATAATACGGTTATTGCCGCCCTCAATAAAATAATCGGCGGCGAGTGAATATGCCTTCTCAAGTCCCGCCTGACCGTTGGTGGAGCCGCTGGCTTCAAGGTTTCTGACGGCAGACAGTATCTTTTCGGTCTTATTGCCTGCGCATCCCTTCAGAATTACCGCTTCCCTGCCCGAATACGTAACGATGGAAACAGTATCCTTTTCCGTCAACTGCTCGGTCAGATACGTGAACGCCTTTTTCAGCAGCTCCAGCTTGTCGGAGGAGCGCATAGAACCCGAAACGTCAATAAGAAACACAAGATTGTTACCCGCGGAGGGGATAGCGTCGTCAGCGCGCAGACCCAGCGTCAGCAGTACCGCCTCGGAGTTCCAAGGACACTTAGTGATAGAGGAATTCACACCAAAAAGCTGACCGTCCGCAGGCGCGGTGTAGTCGTAGCTGAAATAATTGAGCATTTCCTCGGTGCGCACGGACTGCCCCGCATAGCTTATCATTTCCTTCAGCGAATAGCCCTGATTTACCAGCTTGCGGAAATACGTGTAGGACGCCGTGTCAACGTCGGCGGAAAAGGTGGAAACCTCGGCATCCTCGGTCTTTATAAACTTATTTTCAATAAACTTACCGTAATCGGGATGCTCGTAAATGCTGCCGATCTGTTCATTCTCGACCGTTGCGTCAGACGAGTATATAACCTCATCATCCCCCGCAACGGGATAGTTCAGGTTTGCCTCTGCATCCATCATATTACCGGGTGCCATATCGCCGTTTGCAGCCGCGCAGGACGCAAGCGACATAAGAACTGCCATCATAAGTATAACTGCAATAATCGTTTTTTTCATGTCCGAAACCTCTCTTTTTAAATTTGTTGACTCAGGTGTGTTGTCCGATAATTATATCAATATAATTGATAAGCTCTTCGGTAGGAACTACCTCGGGCAGGTAGTCGAAAAGACTGCCGTAGCCCACGTTGCCCTCGCTGTATTCAAGACAGGGCGATACCACTCTGCCATCGCCGTAGCATACCCAGATCAGCATTTCCGACTCGATATTCTCGGTGCGTCTGCCATGCTTTATCAGCTTATCTATCTGCGCCAGTTGACTGCGAGTGAGCAGTATTTCGTACCGCTTACCGCTTTGTCTGTCCTGCCAGATAAGCTTTGCTCTGCCGTCAAAAAGGTTAGCTTCTCCGATAACGGAAAACATGTCTCCCGTTGCGGCAAGCAGTTGTTCTAAGGGTGCGTTCAGTTGAGTATCGGGTTTACTTTCCGAATTGTTGACGGATGTTTCTGCGTTCACGGCGTCATCCGACTGAACCTTGTCGAAGTTACGCGTGACAAGCGCTGGCATTGCCAGCACGGCTATCATAAACACTGCCGCCACAGCCGCCGCTATGGAAATAGCGCGTCGGAACGTCACGCCGCCCGACCGTCTTGCCGACTGAGCCGCGGCTATATAGCTGTCGTCTATACCGCCGATCTCGTCAAATAAATATTCGGCGGCACGTTTAGCGTCCCTCATATCGGCAATCCCTCCTCTTCAAGTAATTTTTTCAGCTCAAGGCGCGTGCGGTGCAATATGGTCTTGACCTTGCCCTCACTAAAGCCCATCTGATAGGCAATATCGCTTACCGATTTGGAGCAGAAATAGCGCAAAACGAACACGTTGCGCTTTTGCTCGGATAGCGAGCCTATAAAGCTGTTGAGCACCGAGCGCAGTCTGCCGTTTTCAAAATCGGCGGTGACGTCCCATGTGTCGGGAATACACTCGGTCAGCTCGTCGATCAGCCGCTCCGCGCCGCCACCCCGCTTCTGGCGATGCTCCGCGCGAAAGCGGTTGATGGAAAGACGGCGCACGATCTTGGAAAGATACGCGCCGAGATAGTTCGGACGATCCTCGGGCATATTGTTCCAGGCGGCAAGATATGTATCGCTGACACATTCCTCGGTGTCCTCGTTTGACGAGGTAAGCGAATACGAAAGCGAGTGCAGCATTCTGCCGTATTTTGCGTCGCTCTCATAGATGGCACGCTCGTCACGCGCCCAGTACAGATCGACTATTGCAAAGTCCTCCAAATTGATCCCCCCGTTTCTTTTCGGGTCTTCACCCTATAAGTCAACAAAATCTCCGTAAGGTTTCGGATTTTACGAAAATTTTTTGCTCGGTTTAATTATATCAAAAAAA
>JAZNBA010000101.1:0-10349 GCA_045586785.1 Eubacteriales bacterium
TATTTTCATTTCTTACTATTAAAGTTGGGATACTCAAATAAAACAAATAATCCGAACGCTTCTCCAAGTAAGAGAATGTTCGGATTATTTTCATGTGGTCGAGATGACAGGATTTGAACCTGCGGCTTCTACGTCCCGAACGTAGCGCTCTACCAAGCTGAGCCACATCTCGATATTTAAAATTTGTCTGATGTGTCTTCAGGTAAAGCCACATCGCGTTTTATTTGCCAAAATATTATACCACAACGTCCGTGCTTTGTCAATGCTTTTATTTAAAATAATTGGTATGCAGTGTTCGGCAAAAATTTTGCTTTTTCTCGGGAACTTTTTGCTCTCTGCTTCGTCTGTATATATGCGCCGCCACTTGACTTTTAGGGTCGGTTGTGGTAGTATTATTGTGAAGATACGCTTGGTATCGGAGGTTTTATGAAAAAGATCGCTTTATTTGTACTGTCAGTTATTATGCTTGCCGCGCTGCTGTGCCCGGCGGTTTATGCGGACATTATAGCCACGCCCCATAGAAATACCTTTTTCAACGATCACTTTAAAGAGTGCGAATATGTTGACCGCAATTATACGGTAAGCGAGACCGTAGCGGTATTTTCGTCCCCCGAGCATAAAAAGATACTGGGACACATTGAGGCGGGCAGTATTATAAACATCAACCATGTTTACACCGCGCCCGACGGTGTGCAGTGGGGAATATCGCTCACCGACGGTTACACGGACGGTGTCTGGATGCTCATGTCCAAGCTGACCGTTGTTTACGACTATATCAGCTTTGAGGAGCAGTACGGACACACCTTCACGGCGTACGACGCCGCAAAGCACGTGCTTCCCGAGGGCGCGATATGCTTATGGACGTATCCCAATTCGGGTGTTGTTGCCCGTTACAGCGGTCAGCCCGACGATGCCGAATATATTGCCGCCGTTGTTAAAGGAATAGACAAAGTCTATACCGATGAGGCGGGCATCAGCTGGGGTTTTATAACGTATTATTACGGCATACGCAACACTTGGGTAGCTTTTGCCGACGTTACCGAGTTGCTTGAAACTGCCGTTACCCACAGCCGCCCTCAGCTTATAGGAGATTATGAGCTTGACAGCTCGGTTGTGATCACCACTGTGGCAACTCCTGTGGACGTCAGCGTTCCCGCTGCGGTTCCTGACGATCTGCCCGAGGATACACAGCCTGAGAAAATAGAGATCTTATACGCCGAGCCGCAAAACGATTGGGTCTTACCTACCGTTATCGCTGTTGCTCTTGCCGCGGCGGCAGCAGTGCTGATAGTTGTGTTTATACGCAAAAACAAGCAAGGCGCGAAGTAATTTGAATATTGCTCTTTATTATAGCGAGTAAGAAAGCATGCTCATTAGCCTTCTCCGCCGGAGAAGGCGCACAAAACGTTTAAATCGCTGCTATAAGGAGTTATGAAAAGCATTAATATATCATAAAACTGAAAGGAAACTAACCCAAAATGAGCAGACCCGAGCATCCCTTTTTGAAGCAAGTTCTTTACAATTACGACATTTACCCCAAGGTTTTTCTGGGTGACCGCGAGACGTATGTTACGATCCAGCCTCTCGGCTTGCACGCCGCCTTTGGGGAGGGCCGTGAGTATACCTTGCGCATTTACAAGGTAAATCAGTCCAACCCCAAGGTTTATCCCGAGCGTTCGGGACGCAGTGAGCTTGTAGTCACGCCCGACGAGGACGGTTGCCTGCGCTTCAAGGCTTTCTTTGAGGGCGAGGGCGAGCATTATATAAACATTTACGACGATCCCGACGCGAAGCCCAAGCTTACACTGTCGGTCTACAGTCTTCACGAGGACATGGCTGGACGCTATCCTCAGCGCGGCGACCTGCATATGCACACCTGCCGCTCCGACGGTAAGGAGGCGCCCGAGATCGTGGCGGCGAATTACCGCGCTCACGGCTACGATTTTTTCACCATTTCCGACCATCACCGTTATTATCCCTCGCTGGACGCTATCGCGGCTTACGGCAATATGACGGATTTTGTCATAGTTCCCGGTGAGGAGGTTCACCTGCCCCTTAACAATGTTCATTACGTCAACTTCGGCGGCTCCTTCAGCGTTAACGCGCTCATTACTCCCTCCAAAAACGAGGAGGGCGGCGAGGATATCATGCGCCGCAGTCTTGACGGCAATGCCCCCGACACTATGACGGTGGACGAATTCAAGGCAATGATAGAAAAGCGTGCCGACAGCGTGCCGAGAGAAAATCGTTCCGAGCAGCTCAGCTTTGCCGTTATGCAGTGGATATACGAGCAGGTGCAGGCAGGCGGTGGACTGGGAATTTTCCCGCACCCCTACTGGCTGTGTCAGATGATGCAACTGCCCGAGGATTACACCGAATTTATGTACGAGCAAGCGCCCTTTGATGCCTTTGAGGTGCTGGGCGGCGAGAATATTTTCTCCCACAACGGTTTCCAGACGGCGTTTTACTACGAAATGAAGCAAAAGGGAATTGACAGACCCATTGTCGGCAGTACCGATAGCCACGGCTCTACCGAGCACAACCGCAACGCGCTGGTGTGCTCCACTATCGTTTTCGCCCACGAAAACAGCCGCGAGTCGCTTATCGACTCCATCAAGGCGAAATATTCGGTAGCTGTTGACACCATCAGCACGGAATACAGAATAGTCGGCGACTTCCGTCTTATCAAGTACGCAAGCTTTCTTATGGAAAATTATTTCCCGCTTCACGACCTTGCCTGCCGCGCGGAAGGTTATTATATGAAGCAGTTTGTCAACGGCGATCGCCGCGCCGAGCGCGTCCTCAAGGCGATGAAGGGACAGATCCCCGAAATGCTGAAAAAATATTTTGAGGTTTAATACGATTATAAAAAAGACCGAGAATTTATGTTCTCGGTCTGTATTTTTTGTATCGGGGATCTTGGTCGTAAGGAGTTTTTCTATGTAATTTACGCATGAGAGGGATGTTTGATGGATCGTCGAAAACATAGGCGGGGCAGCAGTGGTTGTCCGAGCAGCAGATGGGATTTTCGTTTTCGTCTTTGAATTGATATTCCATACACCTTATGCATCTTCCATGAGGCTGATTGCCGCAATGAGGGCAGGTGATGGCATTGGTTGATACTTTTTTTCCGCATTCCGAACAGCGCTTTAACATAATACTATCTCCTTTAAAATAAAAAAGTGCGCAACCGAAGCCGCGCACCGAAAAACGCACAACTCCGATTGTTGTCACACAATTAAATAAACCATGGTATTAGCCATAATCACTTAAAGGAGCTTGCATTTTTACCAAATTCCAAAATGATTATGGCAGAAAAAAGGTATAGTTATCCTTATGCAGAAAAAATACCCATGTTTAATTTATTTAATTGTGTGACAATGTTATTATATCACATTTTCGCAGGATTATCAAGTTGTTTAAAATAAAAACATTTCTGCGCAGAAAATTTTATTTCATATCTTTATGCAAATTTCATCATTCGGTCGTCCGCAAAATGGTACACGTGTTTTTCTATGTGAATTTCTCAAACGCAAAATCAAGGACAGAGAATTTTGAGATTCTCTGTCCTGATTTTTTATTCATAAAATCTGAATTTGACAACCACTGCGTTATGGTCGGAGGGATTGACACCGTTTACGTCTTCCTCAATGACCTCGTGCTTGACCACGCCTATATGCGCGGGGGTTACAAAGCAAAAGTCTATGGAAGACGAGCTTACGGTGTGCGTCGGATCATACGCGGATGTCATTTCATGAGCACTGCGCAGACCGAAGTCGGTTATCTTCTGATAATACTGTGAGCCTTCACGTGTGTTGAAGTCTCCTGTCATAACAATGGGATAATCCAATTTTTCAAGCAACTTGACCAGTATTTTGAATTGTGATTCCCGCGCCTCCTCGATTATGGTCATATGCGTGTTACAATGCGCAAATGTCGCGCCTGTCTTTACGTCCTTCAGCACGGCATACGTCAGTATGCGGTACTGATTTTCGTTTGTAACACGGCTGGATACGCTTGGCGTTGCGGACAGCCACTGGGTTTTGGTCTCAAGCAGCTCAAACTTGTCCTTTTTGTAGAAAATAGCGTTGCGCCACATCTGCGTGGATTTATGATTCAGCTCACCGACTACGCCATATCTGTCACCAAGATTTTTGCATAAAAATTCATACCACAAAACCGAGCATTCCTGAACGCCCAAAATGTCGGGATCAGCCGCATTTATCTGCGTCAGCGCCGCGTTGAAGCGGTCGGGCTCCGATTCCTTTGCCACCAAAAGATTGAAGCTCATGACGGTATAAATCTCGCTCGGCGTCGAAACCTTTATTGTGTCGGTGGGCACTGTCAGCTTGCCGTCCTTTACCTTGTCTGCTGACAAGCATTTATCTAAAAACTCGTCAGCGGCGCGGCGAAGCGCGTCGGTGTCCTTGCCCGTGATGTATACTTTGGTGCCCTCAAAGTAAACAAGCCCCTGACCGTCGGCGCACTCATTCAGTGCGGCATCCCGACCCGTGGAGGCGGCATTGCCTACGTTTCCCACGATTATGGCACAGCTTCCCGGAGCGGAGCCGTTATCCATAACCGAAATGTTGATGCCGAAGCGCTCACGGACGGCACTTCGAATGCTTTGCGCCGCCTGCTTTTCGCCGTATACGGCGGTATTGCTTACAAATATGCTGAATTCCTTGAGGGACGCGCCGCCGATGGTGACGTCTGTTGCCAGCGTCTGGGCGCGATATGAATCGTTGAGATCTTCGGGCAAAGCCAGCGCGGTCATGCCGGCGCTCAGATATTTATCCGTAAACGTCTTTACCGCCGCGCTTGTTGCCTCGGGACTGCCGCCGCAAATGACGATGTGCTGTCCCGAAAACGTGATAATATAATCGTCGTATCCCAGCGTAGCCGCCAGCTCCGCCGCACCGCCGTAGTTTACCTTACCCACGATTATCGCCTTCTCGGGCTGTACGTCAATTTCGTTGACGATACGCATACGTATTCCGCATGCTTCGTTGATAGCATTGCGCAGTGCTACTGCCGCGTCGATCTCGGTCTGAGACGCATTGTCGGCGCGCAAAACCATGTAATCACTGTTGCCGTCAGCAACTATGCTGACAAGTGCCTCGGGTGCGGTCGTATCCTTGGGCGCAGTAATGGCGTCGGTGGTGTCTGCCGCCGCGGTTGTAGTGTCCGCAGGTGCAACATTGGCAGGCTGACAGCCTGCCAATGTCAACGCCAGCAATACGGTTATAATTGCAAATAACGGTTTTTTCATTTTTTTATTTAACAGAGTCGGAAATGCCCTCAAGTATCTTGTTGATACCGCGGCCGGCTCCCTTGATCTTGGAGATCCAGTTGTTGTCGTTACCCGTCAGACTGTTACGGAACAGAGCAACAGCGCTGCTGGACCAGGTAAAGCTGGAGCTGAAGATACGGGTGGAGTCAATGTAAAGGTTGCCCTTGATTATGTCGTACATTTCGCCGTCAAGGTTATCGGATGCCCAGCGGGACTTCATGCAGTTCTCAAACAGCGCGGGTGCGGAGGTTCTGTGGCTCTCGGAACCCATAGCCTCAAGAACAGCCGCGGACATATTGGCGTCCTTAACAGAGGTGGGAATACAGAAGTTGGTGTATGCAAAACCGAGGTTGGTGAGGTACTGTTCCTGATCTGCGTACATCTTGGGATAGGGAACGATGCCGTAGGACATATCCTTATCTCTCAGACCGATAATGGTACTGCCCGCAACTGCGCCGAACAGCGCGCGGTTGTCGGTAATGACCTTGTAGCCGCCGTCAGTGTTATACCAGCAGTCGCCGGTATCCCACAGCCAAGCGTTGAGCTTGGTGATGAGAGAGTGTGTCTTTTCGCCCATAAAGTCTTCGGTAAGCTGAATAACGCCCTCAGAGTTGGGGGCGGACATACGAATGCCCGAAGCGGCGATAAAGCAGTCCATATGTACCTGACCGTAGTTTACGTAGCCGAAGGTGTCCTCAACCGAGGGGCCTGCCACACCTGCGTCAACATAAACGTTGGTAGTCATTTCGATCATTTTATCTATTGTCCAGGTGCCCTCTTTAACAAGCGGACGGGGATCGCTGAGCCCCAGACTTGTACCGAGGGTGTTGTTATATATAAGGAAGTACAGATTATAGATAAGCGAGTTTGCGGCATCGCCCGAAACGAAAAACAATTTGTCATTGATCAGAGACATTTCGATAAGCGAGTCGGACCACCAGGGCATATCAAAATTGAGATGATCCAGCGCGTTCAGATCGGCTATGGCGTTGCGGGTAGCAAGCGTACCGCCGCACATGCTGTAGCAGCCGATCATATCGTATTCGCAGTTGCCGCCTGCAAGTATGGACGCCATTGCGTGCTCAACGAAGGCTGCCTGCGCTTTGTTGTCGCCATCTATGAGGTTGGCGGAAATGGTGACTCCCAGTCTGTCCTCAACAGCTAAGTTGCGGAAAAAGATAGTGTCGATAACGGTGTCGCCCGTGTCCATTTCAACGTAAAAGTCGGGTTGAGATGTGTTCCAGCCCAGAATGTTGAACTCGTAGTCCTTAAAATTAAGGTCGGGGGAAAGGGTGTCTTTAAGATAGCCGTTTTCGTCGTAGGGACTTGTGGTCTCGGGAACGGCTGTGGTAGTATCCGCGGCATTGGTGCCTGCGGGATCGGCATTACCCGCGGTGGTGTCCGAAGGCGTGTTTGCCGTTGTATCTTGGGAGTCATCGGGGGTATCGGTCTGGTCCGAGCATGCGATAGTCACGGAGAGCAGCATCAGAACTGCCAGCGCGAGAGCTATTGCTCTTAATACGGTTTTTTTCATATTATTCCTCCTGTCAAGCTCATGCGCGATTTGCACATGTCAGGTGTTTGCGGTGTATTCACCTACTTATATATTACACAATTTTTCGAAAAAAATAAAGCGAAAAAATCCTAACTTTATTGATATTTTCCGACTTTGCGTAATTGCATTGACAATGCAATGTGTTTTTGATATAATTTAGTTATAAATTTAAGAAAAAGGAGGGCGGACAGTGGACTCGGTATACAACTGCACATACCGAAGCGCGCAATATTTATACGTGACCAACCCCGTCTGGAGCCATGCCCCCCGCACCTCTTATTCCAGACATAATCTTATTTTCGTAACCGAGGGCGTGCTGTATATCGAAATGGACGGCATACGCCACGAGGTGCGAGAGGGACAGTGTATTTACTTAAAAAAAGGACACGCCAGCGCGGGCTACCGCCCGTCGGGTGTCAATACCGGCTTTTATTATGTGCTGTTCGACTGTGACGGTGACGCGCCCGATTTTCCAAGCTGCTTTGCTTTGCAGGATGACAAAAACGTGCGAGACTTGTTTTTCCAGCTGGTCAGCCGTCTGAGCTACAGCGACTACCCCCGCGAGGCAATGAACGCGCTTATGTATTCGCTGTTTTATGAGGTGCTGTATCAGCTGAAGCCCCATACCGAGGTTACCACGTCGCTTGCGAAAAGCATCAAGGCGTACGTGCACGGCGGCATACACCGTCACCTTACCGTCAACGACGTTGCTCTGCACTTTAATTTGTGCTCTGACTATGTTTCGCGGGTGTTTTATAAGTCGGAGCGTGTGCCGCTGAAAAAATATATAACCGATCTGCGCATACGCCGTATCGAGGAATATCTCAGCTCGGCAAATCACACCATACAGACCACGTCAGACGTTATGGGCTTTCAGTCGGCAAGCGCATTGTGTAAATTTTATAAATACCACACAGGTAGCTCACCTTCGGAATTCCGCCGCCGCTTTTATTCGGCTGACAGCGCGCAAAAGCTGTAAAGCCGCAATATACTCTTGACCGCTGTGGATAAATGTGGTATTATTAATTGGTAAGTAAATCAGCCTCTCCCTCCGGGAGAGGTGGCACGGCGCAGCCGTGACGGAGAGGGATGCCTTAAATATAACGGATACCCTCTCAGTCGCCTTTCGGCGACAGCTCTCCCAAAGGGAGAGCCTATATAAAATACAACAAGAAAGGACCACCGCTATGAGCAAACCCAAGCACGTTCTTATGATATTCTGCGACCAGATGCGCTACGACGCCATGGGCGCTATGGGCAACCCCTACGTTCAGACGCCCAATCTGGATGCGCTTGCCGCCGATTCGGTGATTTTTGACCGCGCTCTGACGCCCTCTCCCGTTTGCGTGCCCGCCCGACTTTCCATGCTGGCAGGCCGTTATCCCGCACGCACGGGCAATAACCAGAACAATAAAAAGTTCGCATACGAGGGCAACGGCTTTTACGGCATGATGACAGAGGGAGGTTTTTACTCCTGCTGTGTCGGTAAAATGCATAATTCCCGCGACCTTTACGGTGACATGGGCTTCTCGGAGCGTCATACCCAGGAGGAAATGACTAACTTTGATGATGATTACACCAAGTTCATTATGAATTCGCCCTATCGCAACGTTTTCGATTACAACGGCCACCGCAGTGAGATGTATTACGTTCCTCAGATCTCACAGCTGCCCGCCGAGTACCATCCCACCCAGTGGATAGGGGATAGAAGCGTGGAATTTCTCGAAAATTGCGACGCTGACCGTCCCAATTTCCTGTTCTCCTCCTTTATTCACCCCCATCCGCCCTTCTGTCCGCCCGCACCCTGGAACAAGCTGTACAGAAACGCGGGTCCCGATCCCTTCTGTCCCGAGAATTACAAGGATCTGAAGCCGCTGCTTCATGCGTCCTTTGACTGCGAGACTGTACTGGGCATAACTCCCCTTGCCGTCAAGCGCCTGCGCAATTTCTATTACGCGTGTATGTCCTTTGTTGATTATCAGATCGGCAGAATTATCGATACGCTGAAAGCGCGGGGAATGTATGACGATACAATGATAATCTTCACCGCCGACCACGGTGACTGTATGGGCGACTACGCCAACATGGGCAAGCGTACAATGCTTGATGCCGCCGCGCATATTCCGTTTATGATCAAAATGCCGGGTGAGCAGCCTTGCCGCCGGGGCGACGCTGTGTCGTTGGTCGATATCGCACCCACCGTGCTGTCCGCTTGCGGAATTGACTACGCAAACGACGAATTTGACGGTATCGACGTATTTTCCGATAAGCACGATTACATCTTCTCCCAGTACAATGACAAGACCACCGGCACTTACATGATCGCGAACGAGCGCGAAAAGCTGGTTTATAACGCACTTGAGGATAAATTCTACTATTTTGATGAGTTCCCCGAGTCGGTAAGCCGCTACGACGAGAACAATGAGCATATCCAAGAGCTGAAGGCGCGCCTTATGGCGTACTATGACAGCGATGTCTGTCCCCCCTCCGATCCCAAAGCACCCAAAAAGAAAAAGCGCGCCAACGATTTCGGCGGCGGCTTTATGGACCATGTCGCACGTCACGATGAAGAATTGGCACGCATTCCTGCGGGATATACGATAGATCTGCCGTATGAACCAAAAAAGTGAGCCTAAGAAGGCGGCAGTAAAGCCCATGCAGACCAACTGCGAGTCCTGCGAATATTACGATCTAGACGAGGATTGGGGCGAGTACGTCTGCACGATGGATCTGGACGAGGACGAAATGGTGCGTTTCCTCACAGGGCAAAACAAGGGCTGCCCGTATTATAAGTATTACGACGAGTATAAGCTGGTACAAAAGCAGAATTAAATCCAAAAAGGACAGAGAATTTTATGTTCTCTGTCCTTGATTTGTATGGCGAAAACCCCGCCATAGTGGCGGGGTTCAAAAAAGGTTAACCGATGAGAAGAAAAACTGAGGCGGAGTGTCAAATAGCCTTCCCCAGCGGGGAAGGGGGACCGCGTTAGCGGTGGATGAGGAGAGCATTTTTCTGTAGATAATATGTAGAAGGATAAAGTTATAAAATAAAGCTATTCTACAGACATTATATCTTCGAAACGGCGATCTCCTCATCCACCACCTTCGGTGGTCCCCCTTCTCCGCTGGAGAAGGCTAATTTAAAGTGACGTTATATACAACAAATTTCCCCTTATCTATTTACAAATTATTTTTTATATGGTAAAATAAAATTACCACATGAACTGAATAGCCATACGTTTAAGGGTGTATTTTACTTTAGGTAAAAATGCACTCTCTTTCGCGCATCCTTAAACAGAGGCTTAGCGGTTCATGTGGTAATGATCGGAGTTGTGCGTTTTTCGTGCGCGGCTTCGGTTGCGCACTTTGGTACAATATAAGCACAACACAGTTCATCATTGATGGATTGAGTGTTGTGCTTATTTTTGTTATAATAAGAATGCAATGACTGACGGGGCGCACTTAGAACTTCGCGTTCGGAATAAAAACTGTCAGCCGCAT
>JAZNBA010000102.1:0-9872 GCA_045586785.1 Eubacteriales bacterium
CCGAATGAGTGAAACGTCCGGGTGGAACCGTGCGGAATCGATCCACACCCCGAACAGACCGTGTGTCTGTCGGGGTGTGTTTTTTTGTATCCTGAAAACCACCAGTAGTGCTGGTGGTTCCAAAAAGCTTTAGCTTTGCCCAGATTATTTATCCGAGCGAAGCGAGGAACCCGCCCCTTTGCAAATAATAAAATTTAAGCTATCAAAACGGCTATAGATATTTACTATTTCAATAGTGGTAGGGCAATTACCGCAAGTGGCGGATTTTTCGACGAGCCTTAAGGCTCAGCGTGTGGAATGCCCCAAGGGGGCTATCGCAAGGCACCGGCACGGCCGGTGGTTATGACTTTTACGCTATTGCTTTGTAGCGCAAAATGTGTTATAATAATAAAAAATTGTTCGGAGAAATTTAATTTTATGGATATACAAAAATTAGTGGAGCAGCTGAGGGGCTGTCCCTGCGGCAGAGAGCATACGGTCGACATTCGCGCCCTTGAGATCGGCAGTAATATGACACGCCGCACGGGCGAGATACTTGAGCGCGAGGGTTTTCCCAAAAACATATTGCTGGTTGCTGACGACAATACTATGCGCGTGTCGGAAGGCATACTGGAGGCGCTTGACGCCCATGGATTTGTGCTCAAAAAGCTTATATACAAGGACTTGAAATACGCACGCGCCGAGCAGGTGGCGGAGGTTGAGGCGCTGTGCGCCGACGTTGACGGCATACTGTCGGTGGGTACAGGCTCGCTGAACGATATTTGCCGCGCCGCCGCGCTTCACGCCCATAAGGAGTTTGCCATATTTGCAACCGCACCGTCAATGGACGGCTTTGCGTCGGATACCGCGCCCATATTGCGCAACAATTTCAAGGAGACCTGGCGCGGTATTCAGCCATCGGTCATTATTGCGGACACAAAAATACTCGCAAAGTCGCCTACCGAGCTTAAAGCCGCCGGACTTGGCGATATGATAGCAAAATACGTTGCTATCACCGATTGGCACGTTTCAACACTGCTGACAGGCGAGTATTTTTGCGAAAATATAGAAAAAATGACGCTTGATGCGGTAAATAAATGCGTATCCCTTGCCGACAAGCTTGCCACCGAGGACGAGCAAGCGGCAGGCGCGGTCATGGAGGCGCTGGTCATTTCGGGCATTGCTATGAAGTTTGCGGGTTGCTCACGCCCTGCGTCGGGTGCGGAGCATATGGTGTCGCATTTTCTTGAATGCTACAAGTGCGCAAACGGCATATGGCCCGATTATCACGGCAAAAAGGTGGGCGTGGCGTCCTTGCTTATTTGCGGTGCGTACCGAAGAATAGTTGAGAACATAGAAAACGTCAAGGCAGGGGAGGACCCGCTGGAGCTTGATAAGCTGTTGTCGTTGTTCGAGCCTGCGTTTCACGACGAGATACGCGCGCTCAATACCTCGCCGATCACTGATATAGTCAAGCCTGAGGTGCTGACGGAGCGCTGGCAGCAGGTGCGCGAGATAGTATTTAAGTACATACCCGAGCCGTCGATGCTGTTTGACGCGATGCGAATTGCAGGCGGAATTACTGATATTGAGGGCATACACGTCTCTCCCGAGCTTATGCGCAACGCCCTGCACGGTCACGCCCATATGCGGCACAGAATTTATCTGTCACGGTTGCTGCCTATGCTGGGAATTGATATTGTTGATTATGTTGATATGTAAAATAAGCTGAGGCATTTCTATGTTGTCCTTAACGGAGAATTATCAGGCACAAGATTTCGGCAGAGAACTTGTTTTCTCTGCCGATTTGTGGTATAATGGAGCTAACGAGAAGCCTCTCCCTTTGGGAGAGGTGGCGGCGAAGCCGACGGAGAGGGCAAAATGGAGCGAGAACCACTAAAGAAAAATAATGAGTTGCTAAATGTCGCAAGAATTTTACGCCGTAATATGACTCGGCAAGAAAAACATTTATGGTATGATTTTTTGCGATATTATCCGGTAAAGATATACAAGCAACGGATCGTAGATAATTTTATTGCAGACTTTTATTGTCATAGTGCGCGTCTTGTGATAGAGCTTGACGGTTCACAGCACTATACAAGCCAAGGTAAAGCACACGACGCAGCAAGAACTGAAATCCTTGAAAGATATGGAATTTATGTTTCGCGGTTTTCAAATAGAGATGTAGATAAGAATTTTGAAGGTGTTTGCCGAATGATTGATCGGGTAATCAATGAGAGAATTGAAGACTTGTCGTAAAACGCCCTCTCACCCGCTATCGCGGGAGCTCTCCCAAAGGGAGAGCCTTAAGACGCGCGCCACTTTAGGGGTATGGGCTTTGCCCTATGCCTTTGTAATACAAAGGTGAAACTGGCGATAAAACAGAACAATAGATGTATATTACATTGGAGGTCAATAATATGAAGCAAAGCATCCTTACGTTAATAAATAATAATTTGAAGAAGTGTTTGATAATCTTATTTTTGATTTCCGCATTGGATGTTATTGCATTTCTTATAGCTCTTGGTTATTCTTCTGCAGTTTGTATCTCATCATTTTTAGCCTTTATGGTAGATATTTATGCAATTTCAAATGTTAGCGGAGCGAAATTTGGGCGGTTGTTTAATATGCATATCTTTCGCGGACATTATTTGAAAAAGCATAACAAGGAAAACCTTTATCAAACAAGTTGCCTAAGATATATAGCCGTGTTAATACCTATCAGTTCAGTGTGGTCAATCACAAACATTATTCTTGGAATTATTATAAGATGGTAAATCACCAAATCCACCTTATCAAATAATGAGCCCCGACAGACCGTAAATCTGTCGGGGCTCATTATTTGTTTACTGCAGAGCAAATCTGTAATATTGTGATTTCTCCGATAAGAACATCACCCATTTGCCTCAGCTCATTTTATCTTATAAGTATTTTACTATTTCGTTGTAAACGCCCTTTGCGTACAGACCGAAGCCGAAATCATTGGGATGAAGTCTCAGGTCGGCGAAAAATTCGGGACGGTGAGGCACGAAGTTGTAGGGGTTGATAACAACAACGTTGGGCAGATCCTTGCATATTTCCGCAATCATGGGGTGTACGTTGGTAACGGGCGAGCCAAAGCCGCAGACTTTGCGGAAGCCGTCACCGCGCCAGATGGGAGTGATGGCAAATATCTTGGCGTTCGGGTACATTGCGGAAAGACGGTTGTAGAATTCGGTGCAGTTTTTCTCAAAGGTCTCGCGGGGGCATTTGCTCCAGTCGTTTGTGCCGTAGGCTACGGTGATAAAATCGGGCTCGAAGGCATCCTTTTCGTCAAGCAGGGCGGGGAAGAAGATATCGCCGCCGATACCCTTGTTGAGCTGCTCTGCGTCAAGATTTTGCGCCAGCTGGCTTGCATAGGACAGAGAAGGATAGATCGCGTCGTAGCCGTGAGTGATGGAGTCGCCGAAGGAGATCATTTTGTATTTACGGTACAGACCTTCGATGGTAGCGCCGTCGTCAAGCTCGACATCCGAGAGCATAGTGCATCTGGACCAGGGGAAGTAAAGCTCAAGCGTCTTTTCGCCTGCGGGAAGCGCGATGTTGATGCTACCGCCGCGGCAAGCGTTGCCGTCGGAGCCGAAGTGCTTTTCCATAGCGCCGTTTACGTAGAGATCGAAATAAGCGTATTCGCGGCTGGAGCCGTAACCGAATTCGTAGTTGAATGCAAGCTTGGTGGAGTTGGTGCGGAAATAGAAGCGCACGCCCGATGAGGCAAAGCTCTTGCGGTAAAAGTCGTTGGGGCTGGTAGTCTCATAGGCTTTTATCTGTACCTGGGTGAAGCGGTAAAAGTGGAACTTGCCGTCTGCTTCTGTGACGGAGTCCACGCCGCGGGTTATTGTTTTGATCTGATCAAGTGTAAGCTTCATTGTTTTGAACATCCTTTGACTTGAAATTTTTGGTTAATAGAATTATAGCACATAGTGGGGGAGTTTGCAATAATTTAGGGAATATTTATTTGAAGAAACTACTGTATGAACAAAAAAGCCAACATCGGATGCTGTTGGCTTTTTTGGAAGAGAGAAAATAGTGAGTAGGGTGGGGAAGAAAAGCAATTTAATGCTCAGACCTTATAAAGAATTTCGATTTTTCCGATAATGTGCCGATTGAACTCAACCAATTCTTCCGCAGGAACCCAAAGTTCTTGATGATAGCTTGCACCTACCGTTTGAATATCAAACTTGGAAATGTACCCATCATCAATTTCAAATGTGGTAACATATCCTGCAAATCCGGAATCCGCAGATTTCTTGTTCCACTTTTCTGCGATCTCATGAGCATATTTTTCATTCAGTACAGGATAAAAGATCGGTTGTTCTGGCAATCTTGGAGGATATAAACGATAATCTGCCGCGATGATCAAATCAAGCTCTGCTTGTCCGACCGGTCTATATAATCTCATAAACAAACCTCCTTTTGACTAATTATATCACAAAAAACAGCGAATTTCAATGATATATTGCTGCGCAATATGATATAATATCCGTTCCTTCGTATGTCGCAGGTATGTATCATCGCACGAGATGCTTTGTCAGCCTTCTCCAGCGGAGAAGGTGTCACGCGAATGCGTGACGGATGAGGAGAGCAAGTTTTTACAAACAATCTGTTGAAAATTTTTTTTGTGTATTATTGGTATGACATTCGCATATGCCCACGTCGTAAGGGACTCTGAACCCACGTTTGCGCTTGCGTTTGCGGTGGGCGATCGTTTAGCTTGTGTTCGCGCAAACTTGACATTTTTGCGGAGCAAAAATGTGGGGTTCAGCGTCGTGACGAAGCGAGAACAAAAAGCCCAACGGCATCAGCCGTTGGGCTTTTTGTTGGCGCGTCGTAAGGGACTCGAACCCCTGACCTACTGGTTCGTAGCCAGTCACTCTATCCAGCTGAGCTAACGACGCATCCGCACTCTCTTGAGCGCCTAAATATAATAGCATAAATCTTTGCGTTTGTCAAGTGTTTTATGAAAAAAAGTAAAAAAGTTTTGAAAAAATTACGGTAATGCCGCATTTGCGGCATTACCGTGCCGTGTTTTTACTTTGTCAGCTCGTCAATATACAGCTCAAGCTCGCTTTTTATGACCGATACCTGCGGTCCATAAACTACTTGCACGCCATTTCCGCGTTTGATAACGCCTGCCGCGCCGCTTTGTCGCAGAAGTCCCTCGTCCACCTTATCTGCGTCCTTGACCGTCACTCGCAAACGCGTTGCACAGCAATCCAATACCTCGATATTATCGTTGCCTCCCAGACCGTCGAGAATCAGCTCGGATACCGAACGCACTGCAGTGTCTGCCGCCATTTCGGCCCCTGCCGCCGCGCTGACGGTAGCCGCACCGGCACCTGCGCGAACAGGTTCACCAAAGCCCTGACGCTTCTTTTCATAATCTGCACGTCTGTAAAGCTTGGTTTCACCGTCGTCCTCACGACCGGGTGTTTTGAAGTCAAAACGTTTTATCATCCAGCGGAACAGCAGGAAATAAACGATAAAGTACGCCACGCCTACCAGTGGGATCATCAGCCAGCGGGTTTTGGCGTTCCCTTGAAGCACGCCGAACAGTATCAGGTCGATAATACCTCCCGAGAACGTCATACCTACGCCCACGCCCAGCACATGCATAAGCATATACGAAAGTCCTGCCAGAATACAATGCACAAAATACATTGCGGGTGCTACGAACAAAAACGTAAATTCAATAGGCTCCGTAATACCCGTAAGCATTGCCGTCAGCGCCGCTGACAGCAAAAGTCCGCCTGCCACCTTGCGCTTTTCGGATTTCGCGCAGGTATACATTGCCAGTGCCGCGCCGGGAAGTCCGAATATCATAAATGGGAATTTGCCGCTCATAAAGCGGGTCGCATCCACCGAGAATACGGTGGTGTTGGGTGAGGCAAGCTCGGCAAAGAAAATATTTTGCGCGCCGTAGATAAGCGTGCCGTCAATGAGGGCAGAGCCGCCAAGTCCCGTTTGCCAGAAGGGAAGATAGAATACGTGGTGAAGTCCGAAGGGAATTAGTATGCGCTCTATAAAGCCGTAAATAAGCGTGCCCGCATATCCCGAACGCAAAACCAAGTTGCCTAGCGCGTATATTCCGCTTTGAACATAGGGCCATACGAAAAACATTACCGCGCCCACAACAACGTAAACTACCGTGGATATGATAGGCACAAAGCGTGTGCCGCCGAAAAACGAGATGGCGTTGGGCAATCGTATTTTATAAAATCTGTTATGCAGAAACGCCACGCCAAGTCCTACGATAATACCGCCGAAAACGCCCATTTCCAGCGACTGTATACCTACTACGTTGGCAACAGAGCCCTCCAGCAGCACGCCTTCCTCAAAGCTGCCGCTGATGTTCAGCAGCGTGTTGATGGTTTGGTGCATGACGAAAAAGGCGATGGCGGCTGCAAGCGTTGCCGTGCCTTTTTCTTGCTCTGCAAGACCGAGTGCGATGCCCATTGCAAAAATAATGGGCAGATTGTTGAAAATGATAGTGCCTACGTTTGCCAGCACGGTAAATACCGAGTTTGCGACCGTGCCCGGTCCCAACGCATCCAGCATATTGTAGGTTTCAAGCATTGTGGTGTTGGTCAGCGACGCTCCAACACCCAGCAAAAGTCCTGCGATTGGTAACAGCGCAATGGGCAGCATAAACGCTCGCCCCACACGCTGAAGCACACCGAAGCTTTTGCTTTCTGTTTTTGCCATATTCATTATGATGTTTTCCTTTTCTTTTTTATTAGACTTTTATTGTTTGTATATCACGTAAAATAGTTGCTTTGTTAAAAAGTTTTTGCGCCGCTTTTTTCAAAAAGCGGCCGCCGATCCAACGCGGCGCAGCGTTGGGCGCCCTCCGCAGAGGGCGAAATCCCCCCCTCAGCCTTTGGCAGCGCCACGAAGGGGTGAATGTCAAGCCGTATGGCTTGACAGAGGGGGAACACACAAGTGGGGGTTCCCCCTAACAAATCAATAATTTATTACACAAAAACTTACTTTTTATATGTCATAACGGTGCTTTTTCCGCCCTGCACGCGTCCTCGCTTTACACTGAAATCCTTGAGCTCATCCGAGTTTGTCACAAGCACGGGCGTAATGGCGGACAGTCCCCGCATTTTGATAAGTCCTAAGTCTGCTTTGGCGATAATATCGCCTGCGCGCACATCGTCACCCGGTTCTACAAGGCTGATAAAGCCCTTGCCCTCCATACTTATGGTGTCGACTCCGATGTGCACCAGCACGTCAAGACCGTCGTTTGAGTGAATGGTGTATGCGTGACGTGTGTCGGTAATGCTTTCGATTTTTCCGTCAATCGGGCTGTATATAGTGCCGTCTGATGGTACAACGGCAAAACCGCTCCCAAGCATTCCTGAGGAAAACGCCTCGTCGGGAACGGCGCCCAGCTCGACTGCCTGACCGTTGGCTACAGCCAGCAGCTTTTTGTTTGTTGAAAACATAGCTTCTCCTTTAATTACATTCAATTATTTTGCCTCTGAGCGGCAGTACGTAGGGCGGGGAGACGGACAGCTCGTCAATGCCCATTTCCAAAAAACGTGCCGTCAGTGTCAGATCGGATGCCAGCTCACCGCATATTCCTATCCAGATACCTGCATCATGGGCGTGCCCCGCGGTGTATTCTATCATGCGCAGGACGGCTTCACGCCCCTTGTCGCAAAGCTCGGCGACAGCGGGATTCTGGCGATCGGCGGCAAGCGTGTACTGTATAAGATCGTTTGTGCCGACTGAGAAAAAGTCCACCATGGCGGCAAGCTCGGGACTCATAAACACCGCCGAGGGCGTTTCGATCATGATGCCCAGCGGCATATTGGGATCAAATTTGATATTATCGTGAGTCAGCGCGCTTTGCACCTCACGGAGCAGCTTTTTACACTCGGTGACCTCCTCAGGTATGGCTATCATGGGCAGCATGACAGCCACCTTGCCGTAGGCTGACGCGCGGCATATTGCACGAAGCTGTGTCTTGAAGACTTCGCGGCGCGATAGAGCAAGACGCACTCCGCGCAGACCCATGGCTGGGTTTTCCTCGCGTTCTTGCTCGAAATATTCCACGTTTTTGTCAGCGCCTATGTCCAGCGTGCGTATTATTACTTGCCGTCCCTTCATTGCCTCGGCTGTGGCGCGGTAAGCGTCAAACAGCGTTTCTTCATCGGGATATTTGCTTTGCTTGAGGTAAAGAAATTCCGAGCGCAAAAGCCCGATTCCCTCAGCGTCGTGCTCCAGTGCCGTTGCCGCCTCGTCCGCACTGCCGATATTAGCATAAACGTGTATTTTGCGCCCGCTTTTTGTAAGACTGGATCTTCCGCGCAAATGTCTTAATGCCATTTCACCGTCCCGCGCCGCCGTTTGCAGCTTTTCGTAGTGCTGTATCATGGCAACATCGGGCTCGACGTAAAGCAGACCCGAGTCGGCGTCAATGATCGCCAACTTGCCGTGATATTTTTTGTCCATTGTACCGGTGCCGATAAGCGCGGGAATACCCAGCGCGCGGGCAAGTATGGCGGTGTGGGAGTTGGGTGAGCCGCCGAATGTAACAAAACCCAGTATTTTTGTCCTGTCAAGCTGTACCGTCTCGCCCGGTGTCAGGTCATCGGCGGCGATAATATATTTTTCGTCACCGTCGGTGTCAAGCATGCTTTCGGAGGAGGAATCTCCGTTGAGTATGCCGACCACGCGGGATGCTACATCTCGCAGGTCTGCCGCGCGAGCGGACAGATATTCGTCGTCTATTGAAGCAAGCACCGAGCTGTAGCGCTCCGCCGCCTCACTGACCGAATATGCGGCGGAAAAACCGTCCAGTATCAGTGATCTCGCAGTTTCGGAAAAATCCTCGTCGTCAAGCAGCATACGGTGTATTTCGAATATTTTGGCTTCTTGCTCACCCGCGCTTTTCAACGTTTTAGAATAAAGCAGATCAAGCTGATCTGAGGCTTTTTGGATCGCGTTTTTTAAAATACGTATCTCTTCGGAGGCACTGCGACTGCGGCGTATCGTCATATCGGGATCGCGGTCTGCGCGACGGTAAAAGTTGAGTCTGCCCACAGCAACACCGCGGCCGATCCCTCTGCCGCTGAAGGTCGTGGCAGACTTTGAGACTGTGTTCATGTATCGTGTCCTTTCTGTGGCTTTTCAGCCGATATTTTCGTGACAGCAACGCTCAAGCTCTCGTGCCGCGTCCTGCTCATCGTTGCCGCTCACTGTGAACATCAGCTCCTCACCGTGCTTGCCTGCCAGACTCATAATGGAGATCAGCCGTTTGGCGTCAGCGGTTTTTTCCCCTTTGTGTATTGTAATGCTTGAATTGAATCGCTTGGCGCAGTTGACAAGTACGCCGGCAGGACGGGCGTGTATGCCGTGCTTATCTCCAATGGTGTATTTGAATATTATCATTTTGAGTTCTGCCTTTCTTTTGGTTTTCTATAATATTGTGAAATAAAAAAAGCACAAATATTCACCCAAGCGTTAAAATTTGTAAGATGCATAATACAACGTGAAAAATTTTATCCCATACCCCTCTTTGGCAGTTTCGAAAGCAAAAAAAGCGATTGACAAAGAGGGGCTTTTATGATACAATAATTGTGGTATATTATACTAATAATAAATAAATTAAAAGATAGGTGTTATTATGGAATTCAAAGTTTTTCAGAAGGAGCTTGAGCTCCAGTCCCGCGGTTGGATCCCCACTTTCCATGACGTTTCCAAGGAAGTTATGGAGATCGTAGAAGCTTCCGGTATCAAGAACGGTACCTGCTGTGTTGCTTCTCACCACACCACCTGCTCCGTTATGGTTCAGGAGTGCTCTCACGATATCGATTCCTTCGATCTCGAGTACCTGCAGCATG
>JAZNBA010000103.1:0-12038 GCA_045586785.1 Eubacteriales bacterium
TGACAGCTTGGAGTAGTCATGATCCAGCAGCTCCAGCTTTTGTGTTTCTTCCGTGCCGCAAAGAGAACAGGTTCGCATTTGCTCTCCGGCTACGGTGCAGTCAGATTCGGTCACTATCTCCCAGTTGCCGAACTGATGCTCGCACAGGGGGTAATCCTCGGGGAAAAACGTGTGCATCAGCACGTAAATTGCGTCGTTTGCGTTGACTTGTCCGTCGTTATCCATGTCGGCGTTGCCGGTGATGGGGTAGTCGTCCGCAAAAAACGTGTGCATCAAGAGATATATTGCATCATTGGCGTTGACGTTGCCGTCGCCGTCAAAGTCGCCCGTGACCGCGGCACCTGCCGATACGCCCAGCAGCGCGACCGTCGCCAAAACGCATATTATTACCGCTATTTTCCTGAATGTGCTTTTCACTTGCTTGTCCTCCGAAATTTTTCTGTATATTTACCAAGATATTTTCCATTAAATTTTATTTTAGCACATTTTGAATATTTTTTCAATGAAAAATGAAAAATATCCCACCCGAGGGTGGGATATTTTGTGAATATCAGTTTTTGTAGTTGTAATGGATGGTGGCGTTCTTCAACGGGTCGTTTTTTGAGTCGATATTTATTTTTTTCCACTGAGAAGAGGTACCGGAATAATAAATATTTTTTAGTTTTTTGCAATCGTAGAATGCATATTCAACAATGTTTGTCACGCTAGTGGGAATGGTTACGCTTGTAAGGTTTGTGCAACCGTTGAACGCACCGTATCCAATGTTTGTCACACTGTTGCCAATGGTTATGCTCGTAAGGTTTGTGCAATACTCGAATGCATGGGGGTCAATGCTCGTTACACTGGTGGGGATTGTTACGCTTGTAAGGCTGTCGCAACCGTAGAACGTAAAGCTGTTAATGCTCGTTACACTGGTGGGGATTGTTACGCTCGTCAAGCTTGTGCAATTGTGGAATGCAGAGCTACCAATGCCCGTCACGCTGTCGGGTATAGTTATGTTCGTAAGGCTTGCGCAGGCGGCGAATGCTTCGATACCAATGCCTGTAACGCTGTCTGGTATGGTTATACTTGTGAGATTTTTGCAAAATATGAATGCCGCGGCACCAATGCGTTTGCACACACTGCCTTCTGCAAATTCAACGCTTACTATCTTTGGTGCATATGAAGATGGTGAATACTTTGCAGCGAACAAATGTGCCGGTATCTTTTTTACATTTGCTCCGATAACTACTTTTATGCCATCACTCGATTTCCCTGCGCTGGAAAATACATTATTGTTCGATGCCAGGTCTTCACATTCTATGGCATTGTAATATATATCGGTGAGGCTTATGCAACCGCAGAACGCAAAGTTGTCAATGCTCGTCACACTGGCGGGAATAGTTACGCTCGCAAAGCTTTTGCAACCGTAGAATGCATAGGCACCAATGCTCGTCACGCCGTCGGGGATCGTCAATTCGGTAACAAGATTATTGTTTAAATATAAGTCGGCACCATTACATAATGGATTGCTATAATCACCTGTAAAGCAAATTTTGAGCCAAGTCTGAAGGTCGGAAATATATACGGATTTCAGATTTTTACAGCTGCGGAATGTCCAAGAACCAATATCCGTCACACCGTTGCCAATAGTTATACTCTCAAGACTTGAGCAAGAGTCGAATGCATAGCTGTCAATATTTGTCACGTTGTCTGGTATGGTTACGTTTGTAAGACTTGCGCAACAGCGGAACGCCCATTCACCAATGCTCGTCACGCTGTCGGGAATGATTACACTCATAAGGCTGTTGCACCCGGAGAACACATAATCGCCAATGCTCGTCACGCCGTTGCCGATGATAACGCTCGTAAGACTTATACAATCCTTGAACGTATAGTCGCCGATGCTTGTCACGCTGTCGGGTATAGTTGCGCCTGTAAGGCTTGGGCAACTGCTGAATGCGGAGCTATTAATGCTTGTTACGCTGTCGGGTAGGGTTATATTCGTGATAATTGTACACTTCATGAACGCACATTGCTCTATGACGGTTACAGCTTTACCTTTATGCGTTGCCGGTATAATGACAGTTTCTGGCATGTTATTAACATCTTTGGCTCTGACGCTGTATGTACCATCCTTAAGCTCTGTGAATATAAAATATTCATCGTCGGTAGGAGGCATTGCTGCACCGCACATTGAGCATATACCGTTGACGTAATTATGATCAATTGTTGGGACGGTTTGTCGTTCCAACAAAACTTCTCCGCAAACAGAACAATGCTTTCCCTCGGTAAGACCGAGTTGTATACAAGTAGGGGCGACTGCAGGATCAATAACTATTGAATGGTTATGCGCTGTTGTGTGCTCGGGGGTAGTAGTACTGATCGAGTCATTATCGTTAGGCCTTTTGACCATTACGGCAAACAAAAGCACCCCAATCATAATAATAACGATACATGCCGCAATTACGACAATTATTTTTTTGTTATTCTTCATTTGCATATTCTCCGAGATTTATGATATATTTATCGATTTGCAGAGATATAACTTATAAATTTTATTATATCACATATTATTTTTTTTGCAATCAAAATACAAAATCTTTTCATGTAAAATGCAAAATTTTTGTGCGGTTACTGACGCTGTAAATTTTATTTTTCCTCTTGTAATGATATTGTTAATGTGTTATAATATTAAATTAGATAAGTATTACCTGCCGATAAGGAGGATCAATTATGCGTTTGCTTATTAAGAATGCATTGATATATAATACTGCCGAGCGTTCGTTTGCGCGCGGTGAGGTGCTGTGCGCCGAGGGGCGCATTGCGTCATTTGATACGGTGGGTGCCGAATATGACGAGTGTATTGACGCCCGGGGAGCGTATCTTGTGCCCGGTCTTGTGGATATACACACGCACGGCCGTGCGGGCTTTGATTTTGCCGACGCCGACGAGGCGGCACTGCGGCACATGAGCGCGTCTTATCTGGCTTTGGGCGTTACTACCGTAATTCCCACCCTTGCCAGTGACACCTTCCCCGGCTGGCTTGCATCGATAGGGCGTATCAACGCCGTAAAGCGTGACGAAATGTGCGTTTTTGACGGACTTCACCTTGAGGGCCGCTATCTCAACCCGAACAAGCGCGGTGTGCAGTCTCCGGCGTTGCTGGTGGCTCCCGACACGGATGAGCTGGGGGCGGTCATTGAAGCCGCGGGTCTGCCGCTTCACGTCAGCCACGCACCCGAGATGGATGCGGACGGCAGCTTTGCCGCATTTGCGGTGCAGCACGGCGTAACGCTGTCTGCGGGACACACCGCCGCAACGTATGACGAGGCAAAGCTGGGCGAGGCGCGAGGCGTCCGCTCATATACACATTTGTTTAACACTATGAATCCGCTTCACCACAGAGAGGGCGGCACGGTGTGTGCGGCGCTGGAGGGCGACGCTTACGCCGAGCTGATCTGTGACGGTATGCATATATCCCGCGGAGTTGTCCGCTTGGCTTACAAATGCAAGGGAAATGAGCGGCTGGTGCTGGTCAGTGACTCCATGGCAGGCGCGGGAATGCCCGACGGTGAATACGTTATCGCGGGTGTGAAGGTGTACGTTAAAAACGGAAAAGCCCTTGATGCCGACGGAGCGCTGGGCGGCAGTACACTGGATATGCTGGGTGCGTTGAAAAATCTTATGAGCTTTTGCGAAATTACGTTGGGTGAGGCGCTTCCGTGCGCCACTGTAAATCCCGCCAGAGTGGTCGGGCTTGACGGCGAGATAGGCAGTATAGAGGTGGGTAAGCGCGCCGATATGCTGTTACTTGACGGCGAGTATAACCTCAAGGCGGTCATAAAAGGAGGTACATATGCAGTATAGTGATATTTCACGCCAAAAGGGCAAGCAGCTTTACTGTGCCGACGGCTACCGACTGAAGGTCATTATCGCGTGTATCATGATGTGTTTGTGCGCTATGGCTGTTGACATATTGACTTCGGCTGTATTCATGTTTGCGTTTCCGTCTGTTATTAATTCCGAGCAGGGAGCAGTGCTTATAAATGCCATTATCGCGGCAATTATTATTGTATTTATTACGCCTATGATGTTCGGCATAAACCGAATGGCGTTCAAGCGGTATCTCGGTGAGGACGTATACGTTACAAGTATATTTTCAGCATATAAAAATCTCCCGCGCACCTGGTTTGTCATGCTTGTTGGGTTGCTTCCCGCAGGCGTTGCGGCGGCGGTCGTCATAGGCTGTGTTACGATTTGGAAAACAGTTTCGGAATTTACGCTTGTAAAGCACCGCGTATGGGTAGGTATTCCCATTTATGCGGCAATATTGCTTATGGGATTTTGCGTGCTGGCACTGACAGTGCTGCTTTGGCTGCGAATGTTTTTGTTGCCCGCATACGCGTTCCGCGGAGATATGAGTCTCTGGCGCGCCATTGCTTGCTCGGCACGGGCAAGTCACGGACAAGCAAAACGAATTCTTGGCTTTTTTGTGCGGTATATCGGCTGGCTTTTGCTGGATATCCTGACACTTGGTGTGCTTCTTATCATTCACACCGCCCCACGCTTTGCCGCCGACTATGCGGTATTTGCCGACGAGGCGCTACACAACACTTTGAATTAATTAATCATTAGCTTGAAAGGGTATATATCATGAACAAAGAGAAATTTTATATCACCACGGCGATTCCTTACGCCTCCCAGAAGCCGCATTTCGGCAACACCTACGAGGTCATTATGACCGACGCCGTTGCAAGATACAAGCGCGCTATGGGCTATGACGTTTATTTCTGCACGGGTACCGATGAGCACGGTCAGAAGATAGAAAACTGCGCGAATGCCGCGGGCATCACTCCCAAAGAGTATGCGGACGGCGTATATTCCAAGATCCGCGGCATCTGGGATCTTATGAATACCACCTACGACAGATTTATCCGCACCACCGACGCCGACCATATGGAGTCGGTACAGCACATTTTCAACAAGCTGTACGAGCAGGGCGATATATATAAGAGCGAGTATGAGGGCTGGTACTGCACGCCCTGTGAGTCTTTCTTTACCGAGACTCAGATCGTTGACGGCAAGTGCCCCGACTGCGGACGTCCCGTTCAGCGCGCCAAGGAGGAGGCATACTTTTTGCGTCTTACAAAATATGCGGACAAGCTTATTGAGTACATCAACCAAAATCCCGAGCTGATCGAGCCCGAGTCCCGCCGCAAGGAAATGATGAACAACTTCCTCTTGGCAGGTCTGCAGGATCTTTGCGTTTCCCGTACCTCCTTCAAGTGGGGCGTTCCCGTAACGTTTGACGACAAGCACGTTATCTATGTCTGGATCGACGCGCTTTCCAACTATATTACAGCTCTCGGCTACGATCCTGCCAAAGAAGAGCAGAGCGAGCTGTTCAAAAAGTATTGGCCCGCCGACGTTCATATTATCGGTAAGGATATCGTTCGCTTCCACTCCATTTATTGGACCATCATTCTTATGGCACTTGGTCTGCCGTTGCCGGGGAAGGTGTTCGGTCACCCCTGGTTCAACTTCGGTGTGGATAAGGTGTCCAAGTCCCGCGGCAACGTAATTTATGCCGACAGACTGGCAGAGCTTTTCACCGTGGACGGCGTCCGTCACTACGCGCTGGCTGAAATGCCTTATAACGCCGACGGAAGTATTACCTACGAGGCAGTTATTTCTCGCTTCAACAACGACCTTGTAAACAATCTGGGCAACCTTGTCAAGCGTACGCTGGATATGCAGAAGAAGTATTTCGGCGGCGTTATCCAGGCACCCACCGCGCCCAACGCCCTTGACGACGAGCTGAAGGCGGCTGTAAAGACTGCATATGCGGCTGTTGTCGAAAACATGGACAGCTATCACATTTCCGACGCTGTGGAGGCTATCTTCACCATGCTTCGCCGCGCCAACAAGTATATAGACGAGACCACTCCCTGGGTGCTTGCCAAGGACGAGGCACAGAAGGCAAGACTCGGTACAGTGCTTTATAACCTTCTTGAGGTCATCCGTACCGCAGCAGTCCTGCTGACACCCTTTATCCCCGCAACCGCTGAGGAAATTCTGCGTGAGCTCAACGCTGAGGCAGAGCTGTCCGCGCTCAAGGCAACCGCTGATGAGATAGGCCGCGCAAACGCAGGCTATTTGCTGTATAACGAATTTATAGGTGAGTTTGGCAAGCTGGAGGCAGGCAAGAACGTTTGCGATTCCAAGGTGCTGTTTGCCCGCATCGATGAGAAAAAGATGATGGATCAGCTGAACGCCGAGCTTGAAGCCGCACGTGCCGCAGCCGAAGCAAAGGCAAAGGCGGACGCTATCCCCGAAAAGCCCGAGGGCTGCGCAATTATCGGCTTTGACGACTTTATGAAGGTGGAGCTGCGCACCGCCAAGGTGCTGTCCGCCGAGCCTGTCCCCAAGGCTAAAAAGCTGCTCAAGCTGCAGCTGGATCTTGGCTACGAGCAGAGACAGGTGGTTTCGGGTATTGCCAAGTTCTATAAGCCCGAGGATCTAATCGGCCGCCGCGTGGCAATGGTCGCAAACCTGGCTCCCGTCAAGCTTTGCGGAATCGAGTCCCAGGGTATGATACTCGCGTCGGGCGAGGAAACGATACGCGTTATATTCCTTGCTGACGATACTCCTATGGGCGAGAGGATCAGATAATGTCAAAGCTTTTTGACTCTCACGCTCACTATAACGATACTCGTTTTGAGACAGAATTCGAGGGCGGCGCACATGCGCTGCTCTCGCAGCTGTTTTCGGGCGAGGTGGGCAACATAATAAACGTCGCTACAAACATGGCTGACGCGCCTGCGGTCATTGAAATGGCGGCGAGATACGAAAATATGTACGTCGCGGCGGGTATTCATCCCGAGGACGCGCAAAAAAGCGATGATATTGATGCCGAGCTGTCAGAGCTTGACCGGCTGCTGGAGCACAAGCGCGAGCACAAGATAGTAGCGCTGGGCGAGATCGGATTTGATTACTATTGGCAGCCTGTGGACAAGCAATTGCAGGCAAAGACCTTTGAGGCGCAGATGAAATTGGCAGAGAAGCACGGCTTGCCTGTAGTCGTCCACGACCGCGAGGCTCACGGCGACAGCTTCGATATGGTATGCAGGTTTCCCGGCGTTCGTGGTGTGTTCCACAGCTACAGCGGAAGCGCCGAGATGGCGCGTGAGCTGGTAAAGCGAGGCTGGTTTATATCCTTCTCGGGAGTTGTTACGTTCAAGAATGCCGAGCGTGTCCGCACCGTCGCAAAGACAATTCCCGCGGACAGACTGCTTATCGAGACGGACGCGCCTTATCTTGCGCCCCACCCCTATCGCGGTAAGCTGAACCGCTCGGATTATACCGAGTATACCGCGCGAACACTGGCAGAATTATTTGATATGTCCTACGAGGATATGAAAACTTTGACGGAAGATAACGCAAGACGGCTGTTTGGGTTGTGATTTTGTGCAAATGTTACAAAAATGACTTGCGGATTTCTCTGTCTGCGATATAATAAAATCAAATTTTTCTCTTGCAAAAAAAGGATAAATACGGTATAATTGATTTATGCCGTGCAAAGATGCTACAATATATTACTATAAATTGATGTAAAAATGCTATTCGGCACATAAAAATTTCTTCCCTGCGGGCGCGACCAAGCCTGCGGCGGACAACTTGTAAGGAGGTCAACTACCATGGCTAATTTGGATGCCAAGAAAATCAGAAATATTGCGTTGCTCGGACATAGCGGATGCGGAAAAACTTCTCTCGCAGAGGCTATGCTGTATATAAGCGGAGGAACAGACCGTCTCGGTAAGATCACCGACGGAAACACAGTTTGCGACTATGACGCGGAAGAAATTTCCCGCGGCTTCTCGCTGTCTCTGTCCATGGCTAACCTGACATGGAAGGACGTTAAGATCAACCTGCTTGACACCCCCGGCTACCTTGATTTTACCGGCGAGGCTGCTCAGGCTATCCGTGTTGCTGACAGCGCGGTTATCGTTATGGACGCAAGAGCAGGTATCGAAGTAGGTACCGAGCTTGCTTGGGATATGGCTACCAAGGCAGGTCTGCCCAAGGCATTCTTTATCAACAAGTTTGATGACAACGAGGCTCGCTTCGGCAAGGTTCTGGATGAGCTTCATGTTAAATTCGGTAAGTCCGTTTGCCCTCTGACCATTCCTATGGTTAAGAACGGCGAGGTCGTCGGCGCTATCGACCTGGTTGAGCAGACTGCTCACGTTTTCGATAAGAACGGCCGTCACAGTGTTGAGATCATTCCCGAGGAGTCTCTTGAGGCTACAGCTAAGTACCGCGATATGCTGATGGAAGCTGTTGCAAGTGCTGACGAAGAGCTGATGATGAAGTACTTCGAGGGCGAAGAGATCGGCGTTATGGAAGCGCTCAACGCTATCCACGAGGGCATTATCCACGGCGATATCATCCCCGTATTCTGCGGCGCGGCTACCAAGCTGTGGGGCGTTTGGACTCTGCTTGACAAGGTTACCGATTCCTTCCCCCGTCACACCGCAAAGGGCAACGAGTTGCTTGCAAATGGCGACGAGTATGAGATCAATCCCGACGGCGAGCCCGCAATGTTCGTATTCAAGACGGTTGCTGACCCCTTCGTAGGTAAGATGTCCTTCTTCAAGGTCATGAACGGTACCCTCAAGAAGGATGCCACCATGGTCAACCGCACCACCGGCGACAACGAAAAGATGGCTCACCTTTACATTATGAAGGGTAAGAAGCAGACCGAGGTTGACGCACTTGTTTGCGGCGATATCGGTATGGTTGCTAAGCTCAACAATACAAATACCAACGATACTCTCACCTGGAACAGCGCATTTGAGTATGCTAAGGTTGAGTATCCTACACCTTATTATTCTCAGACGATGGTTCCAGCTTCCACTGCCGACGAGTCCAAGATCTCTCAGGCTATCACCAAGATGTGTGAAGAGGATCGCACCATCCGTTACGAGAACAATGCCGAGACCAAGCAGATGGTCGTTCACGGTCAGGGCGATATGCACCTGGCAGTTCTGGCAGCTAAGCTGAAGAACCGTTTCGGTGTTAACGTTAAGTACGCAACTCCCAAGATCGCATACCGCGAGAAGATCACAAAGAGAGTTGACGTTGAAGGTAAGCATAAGAAGCAGAACGGCGGTTCCGGTCAGTACGGTCACGTTAAGATCCGCTTCGCTCCCGGTGAGGCTGAAGGTCTGACATTCAACATCTCCGTTGTTGGCGGTACCGTTCCGAAGAACTTCTATCCCGCAGTTGAGAAGGGTCTTCAGGACTCCATGCTCAAGGGCGCTGCAGGCTTCCCCATGATCAGCCTTGAGGCAGACCTGTACGACGGTTCTTACCACGCAGTTGACTCCGACGAGCTTTCCTTCAAGACCGCGGCTCAGCTGGCATACAAGAAGTGTCTCGAGCAGGCAGCTCCTGTTCTTCTTGAGCCCGTTGGCGATATGTTCGTTACCGTTCCCGATGCTCTGGTGGGCGATATTATGGGTGACGTTAACAAGAGACGCGGCAGCGTTATGGGTATGAACCCTGCAGAGGGCAAGAGCGGCTACACCACCATTCAGGTGCTTGTTCCCAAGTCCGAGATCATGGATTACCCCATCGCGCTTCGCGCTATGTCCAAGGGTCTTGGCACCATGGAATACACCGTTACCGGTTATGACACCGTTCCCGGCAACATCACAGCAAAGATAGTTGAAGAATACAAGAAGTCTCAAGAGGCTTAATTAATCTGTGCGCGGGAGGTCATCGACCTCCCGCGCTGTGTTTTTAGGAGGCAATTTTGGATCCTGCAATGTATCTCCCGCTTGCAATGCTGTGGGTCATGATATTTATAATGATGTCAAGGCAGCGACGGCAGAACGTTATCTCAAGAATAATACATAAAAGAAAACACGGTAAGGAGAGAATGCTGATGAAAACATTGGCAGAAAAATTTGTTGATAAGGACGTGCTTATTTACACCTTTAACTCACAGATATCGGGCAAAGTAGTCGAGGTCACCGACGGCGCGGTGCTGATCGACAACGGCAAGCAAACCGAGGGCGTCAACTTCGATTATATAGTCAGAATAAGAGAATATCCCACCAATAAAAACGGTAAGAAAAAAACTGTTGTGCTCGATTAAGGAGATATGACTATGAATAAGTATTTTGTGCGCGTATTTTTAGTGCTGCTGGTGCTGTGTATGCTGCTTGGCACGGCGGCGTGCGGCGGCAATACGGATGTTCCGTCCGAAACCACGCCCGCAGATATTCCCGCGGGTGTGGACGCCAATACCACGCCTGCCGAAACCACAACGGCGGCGCCCGTCAGCTTTACGCTGAATAAGAATTATGTGATCGTGCGTCCCGAGGAGCTTAACGGTCAGGAGGAAATAGACGCTGTTCAGCTTATTGCGCGCGGCATTAAGAGCGCGTACGGTGCAAGCTGTAGTATAAAGACCGATTTCACACGTCCCGGAACACAGTTCGTGCCGGGCGAGTTTGAGATACTTATCGGTCCCACCAACCGTCCCGAGTCCCGGGAGCTTGACGCAACGCTGAAATATTACGACTGGGCGTACAGCGTTGTAAGTCCCAACGTTATCGCTATTTGCGGCGGCTCTCCCGAGGCAACATATGAGGGCGTCAAGGCGTTTCTCAAGGATGTTATCGGTTATGAGGAAAATGCGGACGAAAAAGTCACCTCCGCAGGCAGTGCCGTGGAGCTTACCACCGATACTATCGACAATTATGCCCATGAATATGCGGTGTCTTCGCTGAACCTGGGCAACCGCGACATAAATGAATATACGCTGGTGGCAAAAAGCGTTACCGCCACGGGCGTCAGCACTATAACCGACGCGCTGGAAAGACTCACAGGCGTTGCCATAAAGGTGGTTGAGGCAAGTGAATTTGCCGGCGGCCCCGCCATTTATTTCGGCTGCGCGGACAAGGGCGGCGCGCACCTTGATTTAAAGCCCTTCGGCAACTCACGGTACTATATAACCGAGCAGGGTGAGGACATCATTATCGACTTCAAGTCCTCGGGAGTAGGCAAGACCGCCGCGGCGAGATTTGTGGAGGAATATATACCTTCCGAGGGCAAGGGTGAGGTGACTATAGCGCTTGGTCGCCGCGAAATAACCGCTATACATATCGGCAAGGGAACAAACTCACTGAAGCTTGAAAAAGTGACGGAGACTTCCGTTGCCAATGGCATCGTTTACGAGGAAAGACTTTACCGCGATCCCGACGGCAAGCCGGTTCGCGCGTACATAATCACTGTTGCCAAGGGCGCGGCGTCGTTTTACACCTCCACTCCAAGCAACAGCACCCAGCCGGGCAAGGTTGCTAATATACCCAGCCAGATCAAATCCGCGGAAACAAACGGCAAAAAGGTCATTGCGGGTGTAAATGCCGACTTTTTTGACATGGGTGGCACCAATGTAATGCGCGGACTTTGCATTAAGGACGGCGTGGTTATGACGGGCACAGGTGACAGACCGTGGTTTGGTATCACCAAGGATGGCGAGGCAGTTATGGGTACTTCAGCGGAGTATGAAAAGTACAAGGGCAATCTTCAGAATGCAGTAGGCGGCTCGCACGTCATACTTCGAGGCGACAATACCTCCAATATAGCGGTTGGCACTGAGTTTGCCGATACCCGCCATCCCCGTACCGCGGTCGGCACAAAGATGGACGGAAGCGTGGTCATTATGGTGGTGGACGGCAGACAGAGCTCCATCTCAAACGGCGCGTCTCTTGCCGACCTTGCCGAGATATTCTCGTCGCTGGGCTGCAGCGATGCGATAAATCTTGACGGCGGCGGCTCCTCCACATTTGTCCTGAAAAACAGCAAGGGCGAGTTCGTTGTGGAAAACAGTCCCTCCGCAGGTTCACTGCGCAACGTCGCAAACGGTTTCTTGGTCGTTGAGAATTAAAACTACATATAAATAATCCCGACGGATTTAATCTGTCGGGATTCAGTCCGCTGACAAAGCCTATCTCAAGCAAGAGATAGGCTTTGTTTTTTATTAA
>JAZNBA010000104.1:0-55619 GCA_045586785.1 Eubacteriales bacterium
AAAAGAAAAGTAACTTACTTGCTTGCCTCTTCGATAGCAACTGCAACCGCAACGGTCATACCAACCATGGGGTTGTTGCCTGCGCCGATGAGTCCCATCATCTCAACGTGAGCGGGAACGGAGGAAGAGCCTGCGAACTGAGCGTCGCCATGCATTCTTCCGAGCGTATCGGTCATACCGTAGGAAGCAGGTCCTGCTGCCATGTTATCGGGGTGAAGCGTACGACCTGTACCGCCGCCCGATGCAACCGAGAAGTACTTAACGCCGTTCTCGTTACACCACTTCTTGTAGGTTCCCGCAACGGGGTGCTGGAATCTGGTGGGGTTGGTGGAGTTACCGGTGATGGAAACGCCAACGTTCTCAAGTCTCATGATAGCAACGCCTTCGGGAACGCTGTCTGCGCCGTAGCACTTAACCTTTGCTCTGTCGCCCTTGGAGTATGCGGTCTCCTTGATAACCTTAACCTCTTCGGTGTAGGGATCAAACTCGGTCTGAACGTAGGTAAAGCCGTTGATACGGGAAATGATCATAGCCGCATCCTTGCCAAGACCGTTAAGGATAACGCGAAGGGGCTTAGTTCTTACCTTGTTAGCATTAAGAGCGATCTTGATCGCACCCTCTGCTGCCGCAAAGGACTCGTGACCTGCCAAGAAGCAGAAGCACTCGGTAGACTCGGAAAGAAGCATAGAGCCCAGGTTACCGTGGCCAAGACCAACCTGACGGTTCTCTGCTACGGAGCCGGGGATACAGAATGCCTGAAGACCGATTCCGATAGCTGCTGCAGCGTCTGCCGCCTTGGTGCAACCCTTCTTAATTGCGATTGCCGCGCCAACGGTATACGCCCATTTTGCGTTCTCAAACGCGATGGGCTGGGTTTCTTCAACTATTTTATAGGGATCGATGCCTTTTGCATCGCAAATAGCCTTACACTCATCTATAGAGGAAATGCCATATTCTTTAAGAGCGGCGAGGATCTTAGCCTCACGTCTTTCATAACCTTCAAAATGTGCCATTTATATTTCCTCCTTATTATTCCTTACGGGGATCGATGTACTTTACAGCGTCAGCAAATCTGCCGTATGTACCCTTGGACTTCTCGTATGCTTCGTTAGGCTCCATGCCCTTCTTGATGAAGTCGGTCATCTTGCCCAGAGAAACGAACTCGTAACCGATAACCTGATCGTCAGCGTCAAGAGCCATTCTGGTGCAGTAGCCCTCGGTCATCTCAAGGTATCTTACGCCCTTAGCCTTGGTACCGTACATAGTACCAACCATGGAACGCTCGCCCTTACCAAGGTCTTCCATGCCTGCGCCGATAACCAGACCGCCCTCAGAGAACGCGGACTGAGAACGACCGTAAACGATCTGCAAAAACAGCTCACGCATAGCGGTGTTGATAGCGTCGCAAACAAGGTCAGTGTTGAGAGCCTCAAGCAGAGTCTTACCGGGAAGGATCTCAGCAGCCATAGCCGCGGAGTGAGTCATACCGGAGCAACCGATGGTCTCAACGAGAGCTTCCTCGATGATACCGTTCTTTACGTTGAGGGACAGCTTGCAAGCGCCCTGCTGGGGTGCACACCAGCCCACACCGTGGGTGTATGCGGAAATGTCGCTGATCTGCTTAGCCTGGATCCACTTGCCTTCTTCCGGAATGGGAGCGGGACCGTGGTTAGGACCTTTTGCAACGACACACATATTCTGCACTTCTGCAGAGTAAATGAGGGAATCGTTCATTTTCATGTATCTCCTTATATAAAATATTAACTTATTTGAGCAGCGGCTCGATAGCCTCTGCGTACAGACGACCTATAAACTCGGCGCCGTTCTGATTGGGGTGAACGCCGTCCGCGGAGTAGTATCTCGGCTCGGGCTGAGTTTTCAATGCCTCGGCGAAATGCTCGTCAAGCGGAATATACACGTCGGCAAATTCCTCCGCCAGGCCGCGGATGGTGGGCAGGACCTTTGCAAGATCCGCCTTGATCTCTTGCTTATCCTCACGGTCGAGAATATAGGGCGCGATCATCATGATCTTGGCGCTCGTCATCTCGCGGAGCTTGGTCAGGATAGTGCGGTAGTTCAGCTCGATCTGGGCATCGGTAGTCAGAATACGAGAGCTGTGGCGATGCCACACGTCGTTTACACCGATGAGAATTGAAATAATATCGGGTTCAAGGGCAATTGCGTCGGGATACAGACGGTCAAACAGCTGGTCTGTACGGTTGCCGCTGATTCCGAGATTGATAAACTCAAACTCCACCTCGGGATGCGCCGCGGCGATAAGTGCCGACGCAAACTTGGGGTAACCGTTACCCATCTGGTGATAATTTCTCTTATCACGGCCTGCGTCCGTTATGCTGTCGCCCTGAAACAGAATTTTAATTTTTTTCATTACTTTACGATCTCGCCAAATACCTGGCCGTATGCGCAAGCGGCGTTGCACTCATCGGTGTCGATATGCATAGCAAGAGCGAACTTGGGGGAAACGCGGACAACAACGTCGCCGAAAATAAGCGGACGGGGAGTGTCCAGCTTAACGCAGACAATCTGCTTATCCTCAACGCCAAGCTCAGCAGCGTCTTCGGGAGTCATATGTATGTGACGCTTTGCGGCGATAGCGCCCTCAGCGATCTCAACTTCTCCGCAAGGGCCAACCAGCTTCAGGCCGGGGGTGTTTGCTACGTCGCCACTCTCGCGAACGGGAACGGAGATGCCCAGTGTACGAGCGTCGGTGAGAGACAGCTCAGCCTGATCTGCGGGACGTGTGGGACCGAGAATGGTAACGGTCAGCTGACCCTTGGGGCCTACCAGAGTAACCTTTTCCTCGCAGGCGAACTGACCGGGCTGGCTGAGGTCTTTTTTGTTGTGAAGCTCAGCGCCTGCACCGAACAGAGTCTCGAGAGTCTGCTGTGTCACGTGGATGTGACGTGCGGATGTTTCGACAAGAATTTTTTTCATGTGATCATACCTCGTGTTTGTAGAATTAAACTTTACCACATATCATTATAACACATTATTTGTCGATTGTAAATGCTTAATTTCAATTTCGTCAAAAACATAACATACATTTTTTGCGGCAATACTATTTTTGAACCAAAATAACGGAGGAAAACCATGTCAAATAACAAAAAAGAAGACAAAGAGCAATCCGGCGAGCAATTTGAGACTATTATAAAAAGCGGCGGCGTGGTCACCGAAAGCAAATACGGCACCATACATTGCCTATCCATAATAGGTCAGGTGGAGGGACATTACGTGCTGGGTGACAATCAGAAAGCCACCAAATACGAGCACATCATACCGCTTTTGGTATCCATTGAGCAGAGCGAAGACGTGGACGGACTGCTGGTGGTGCTTAACACCATGGGCGGCGACGTTGAAGCGGGGTTGGCGATCGCCGAAATGATTGCGTCAATGAAAAAGCCCAGCGTGTCCATCGTGCTGGGCGGCGGACATTCCATAGGCGTGCCGTTGGCGGTGGCGGCAAAGCGGTCGTTTATCGTGCCCAGCGCCACTATGACTATACATCCCGTGCGCATAAACGGGCTTGTAGTGGGCGTGCCCCAGACATTTAACTATTTCCGCGAGATGCAAAAGCGCATCATTCGCTTTATCTGCGACCATTCCGATGCCGAGCCCGACAAGATACGTGAGCTTATGATGCGTCCCGACGAGATGGCCACCGACGTGGGCACCATTATCGACGGCGAGGAGGCGGTCAAGTACGGCATCATCGACGAAGTGGGCGGCCTGGATAAGGCGCTGGAGGCGTTGAGGGGGATGATTGATAAAAAATCTAATCAAACGAGTTTATAAAATCTCATGTCTTTATACGGTGTCACCATTATAATGGTAGGGGTCGGCGCCTCGACGACCCGTAATAAAACGCGTAAAATAAACAATATTGGTGATAATATTTTCACCACCATATTTATTATCCGCCTCATTGTTTCCGGGTCGTCGAGGCGCCGACCCCTACGATTCAATAATGAAATTTATTTTTCTACGTGAAATTTGATAAATTCAATATTTTAGGGCGTTTCGTTTGCCCGTAGAAAAACGCCATCCCCATTTAGGGATGGCGTTTTTTGCCTATAATAATTGTATTATTTTTTATAGTCAAGAGTGAAGGTCGCGAGAGTGTCGAGGTAAGTTTCTCCGGGTTGCTCAGATCTGATTTTGAAATCACGCTTAATTGAGCTAACATCCTGCATCTGAATGCCGGCTTCCTCCAAGTACAATTCTATATATATAATCGACTTGGAATGTGGTGCAAAACCGGTGACACCAATACCGGCAGCGCTAATCAAGTCTACACATTCCACGGTCTTTCCGTTGATTTCAAGAGTGTTGCGCGGATTCGGGTTGTTATAATCGTTTAGTATATCCTCATAAGTTTTTGGGGGATCCACAAAATCAAGCGTCACATAACCGGAGCTGTTATTTTCCACCATCATATATAAAAACGGAAGATCGCTTAATCCGTAAAAATCATTATCAACCGTTATAACGGAGATCTTAAACGCTCCATCGTCGTAAACACTCTTCATTTTCATTGCATCCTTTTTCTGGTCCACAATATCAAAAGGTGCCACACTGGTAACCGCCATCGTTGTACTCTCGGCAATTACGTCGTGTTTGTCCGCAGGATTAACGTGTAGCATCATACCTACAGAATCAACGGAGGATAAGCCGCACAGCTCATAAAGATAGCACAACGATCCACTGTTTATTGTAAAAGCATCGGTCACAGTGCTCTTGGCGCCGCACTCAATTGATCCATATACGTCAACAGAATACCCGTTCAGTGTACAAGACCAGCAGTAAATATCAACAGCCTGATCTGTATCATTTGTAACCGTTACATCTATATACCAATTATAATCCTTTTCATCGTAGCGAAGTCCGTCAACACGTACTAAAAAGCCGCTTTCATCAAAAACAATTCCGTCATCTCTCTTTGCGGGCGCTTGGTTCTGATTGCCTTGATCGCCTTGATTGCCTTGATTTCCGGTTGCGGGGGTGTTTCCCGAGGGAGTATTCGAGCCTTGAGAAGGGGTGCCGGAATTACCTCCGGGAACCGAGCTGCCTCCGTCCGTATTGCCCGAGCCGCATGCTGCCAGCATCGATACTACCAAAGCACACAACAAAAGTAATGCCAATAATCTTTTTTTCATAACAAAACTCCTTAATAAAATGTGTATTTTTTATTGGTAATTCTAATTATAGCACCAAGCGGTGTTATTGTCAACACCGTTTGGTGTTAAATTTATATAATAAATACATAAATTATGATTGGGAGAATAAAAATGTTTGTTTATAAAAGGGTCAGAGATCTTCGAGAGGATCACGATAAGACCCAAAGAGAAATCGCTGACGTACTTAACATGCAACTGACGGTATATCAAAGATACGAGCGCGGTGAGCGCGAGCTGCCGCTTTGGGCAGCCATTCGTCTGGCTGATTATTATAATGTGTCTCTCGATTATCTTGTTGGCAGAAATAAATTTTAAACAAAAACCGCGCCCTCCCCGTTTGGGGAGGGCGTTGACATTATCTGTTTTCCTGCAGTGCGCGGCGTATGCGCATCATTTCTTTCATACGAAGCTCGGTATTGAGTATCTTTTTGCGGATACGCAGATTCTTGGGTGTGACCTCAAGCAACTCATCGTCGCCGAGGAACTCAATTCCCTCCTCTATCGTGAACACAACGGGAGGTGTCAGCAACAGCTTTTCATCAGCACCCGCGGAGCGGATAGCGGTCAGCTGCTTTTTCTTGCAGGGGTTAACGGGAATATCGTCGTTCTTGGGGTTCTCGCCAACGACCATGCCCTCATACACCATAGTCTGAGGTCCAACGAACAGGCGTCCGCGCTCCTGAGTATTGAACAGACCGTAGCGTGTGGTCTCGCCTTCCTCCGATGCTACCAGCGAGCCGGTGAAGCGGCGTACTATCTCGCCGCGGAAGGGCTCGTAGCCGTCAAACAGCGTATTTATAACGCCCTCGCCGTGAGTATCGGTCATAAATTCGGAGCGGTAACCGAACAGGCAGCGGGAAGGAATGGAGTAGATAATTCTCATTCTGTTGCCCACGGGAGTCATTTCCTGCAGGTCGCCCTTGCGCTGTCCCAGCTTTTCAACAACGGCACCCACGTAATTCTCGGGCACGTCAATAGTAACCTTCTCCACAGGTTCGTGCTTTACGCCGTCTATTTCACGGTACAAAACACGGGGGTTAGAGCAAGAAAATTCATATCCCTCGCGGCGCATGGTTTCAATAAGGATAGCAAGGTGCATCTCACCGCGTCCCGCAACTTTGAATTCGTCGGTGGTCTCGCCGTCGGTAACGCGAAGTGAAACATCCTTGAGCAGCTCACGGTAAAGTCTGTCGCGGATCTGGCGAGAGGTAACAAAGTTACCGTCCTTGCCCGCAAAGGGGCTGTCGTTGACCGCGAAGGTCATTTCCATGGTGGGCTCGCTTATCTTGACAAACTCCAGCGGCTCGGGGTTTGCGACAGAGGTAATGGTATCGCCGATGGTGATGTTCTCGGCGCCCGAGAAGCAAACAATGTCGCCCATGCGCGCGGTCTCGACCTGTGTACGGGTCAGACCGTCAATCTGATAAATGGAAACGATCTTGGTGCGCTTGGGTGCGGCATCCGAGTGGAAGTTACATATCATAGCCTCCTGGTTTTGACGCATTTGTCCGCGCTCGATGCGGCCGATACCGATACGACCGACGTACTCGTTATAGTCGATGGAGGAGACCAGCAGCTGCAGCTCGCCCTCCTCGTCGCCTTCGGGGGCGGGAATGTATTCAAGAATGGTGTCAAACAAAGGCGTCAGGTCGGTCAGCGGCTCGTCGGGAGAGTAAGAGGCTGTACCGTCACGGCCGGAACAGAAAATGGTGGGGCTGTCAAGCTGTTCGTCGGTTGCATTAAGATCGATAAGCAGCTCAAGAACCTCGTCGATAACCTCGTGAACACGTGCGTCGGGCTTGTCCACCTTGTTGACAACAACGATAATGCGGTGGTTAAGCTCCAGCGCGCGCTGAAGCACGAAACGAGTCTGGGGCATGGGTCCCTCCGCGGCATCAACCAGCAGAAGCACGCCGTTTACCATTTTGAGCACGCGCTCGACCTCGCCGCCGAAATCGGCGTGACCGGGGGTGTCAACGATATTGATCTTTACGTCCTTGTAGTGTACGGCGGTGTTTTTTGCGAGAATGGTAATTCCGCGCTCTTTCTCAATGGCACCCGAGTCCATAACGCGGTCGCTCGTTGCCTGATTTTCGCGGTAGATACCGCCCTGCTTGAGCATCTGGTCCACAAGCGTGGTCTTACCGTGGTCAACGTGGGCGATAATGGCTATGTTTCTTAAGTCTTCTCTTTTCATATATATAATTCTCCGAATAGATTTTCAACAATTATTTATTATATCATATGTATGAGGATTTGTAAACACACATAAAAATATTTTTTTATTTTTTCTCTCATGGCGCATTATTCGTTGACTTGACCGACATAGTGTGGTATACTAAACTAAATAAAATGCGAGGAATTACAATGATAAAAGCAATAATTTTCGACCTTGACGGCACACTTGCCGACACTATCGGTTCAATACGCACCGCCGTCAACATGGCAATGCGGCACTACGGCTTCCACGAGCACGACTACGAGGCAGTCAGGCGCGCCATCGGCAACGGCGCGCGTATGCTGATCCGCCGCCTTGTTCCTTCCGACGTCGCCGCCGACGAGTCTCGTGTCACCGAGATACTGAACTATTACAACGCTTGCTACGCTGAAACATACACCGAGGCTGACACCTGCTACGACGGTATGAAGAACGCCGTCCTTGAGCTGCACCGCCGAGGCTATAAATTGGCGGTGCTGTCAAACAAGCCCGACGTTTACACCGTGGCGCTGACAAAAATTCTGTTCCCCGAAGGGGTCATGACAATAGCGCAAGGTCAGCTTGACAGCGTCCCCACCAAGCCTGATCCCACAGCGCCCCTTGATATTGCCGCTCGGCTGGGTGTAACCGCAGACGAGTGCGCCTTCGTTGGTGACAGCGAGGTGGATATTCTCACCGCCAAAAACGCAAAAATGTATTCCGTCGGCTGCTCCTGGGGCTATCGCCCCCGCGAGTTACTGATCGAAACCGGCGCTGACGTAATAATCGATGAACCCACGCAAATACTTGATATTTTTAAATAAGGAGAACACAAGCTATGCTGCAAGCAAGACTTATCTCATCACTTGAAAAGTGCTTTCCCGAATCCATGCCCACAGAGTTTACCGCGCTTTCGCGCATTTCCGTTTTGCGCGGCGAGCGGCTGTCATTTCAATGCGCCTACCGTGAAACCGACATGGCAGCACCTCACCGCCAATGGCTTGAGCCTTTTCTTGATGGCGACTTGGCGCAGTTTGCATCCATACGCTTGGTTGAGCTGACGCCCTCTCTGATGCCGGTATATCCGTCGCCGCGCCAGTCTGACGGCAATTTTCTCAAAAAAGAGCCGGGATTTTACCCCGACAGACTTGAAAAGCTGCCGGTCTGCGGCATACCCGTCTGCTCCTTCCAAACCCGCTCGCTGTGGATAACCGTCGACATCCCCGCCGACGCTCCCGCAGGTGAACAAACGCTCACGCTCGGCATCAAACGCGCCGCAGACATGGTAGTGCTGTTGCCGCTTACAATAAACGTCATCGCCGCCACACTTCCCGAGCAGAAAATGCTGGTAACACAGTGGTTCCACTGCGACTGCATCGCGGACTACTACCGAGTAGACATTTTCTCGGAGCAGCATTGGCAGCTTATCGAAAACTTTGCCCGTACCGCGGTTGACAACGGCATAAACACTTTGCTCACACCCATTTTCACGCCGCCCCTTGACACCGCCATCGGCCACGAGCGCCCCACGGTGCAGCTCATAGGTGTCACCGTTGAGGACGGCAAATACAGCTTTGATTATTCCCTGCTTGACCGCTGGATAGATATGTGTGACCGCATCGGCGTCAAAAAAATTGAGATAAGCCATCTGTTCACGCAGTGGGGCGCGGCGTTCGCTCCCAAGGTAATGGCTACGGTGGACGGCGAATACCGCCGCATCTTCGGCTGGGACACCCCCGCCGCGGAGGGCGAGTATCCCATATTCCTGCGCACCTTCCTGACCGATTTTCTTGCGCACATGAAGGCTCGCGGCGACGACAGCCGTTGCATTTTCCACATTTCCGACGAGCCCAACCGCGACAACCTGGAGCAATACATGAAGTCCCGCGCTGTGGTCGCCGACCTGCTTGAGGACTACACTGTCATGGACGCGCTCTCAAACTTCGAATTCTGGGAAAAGGGCGCGGTCAAGACGCCTGTGGTTGCCAACAACCACATAAAGCCGTTTATCAAAGCAAATGTGCCCGATCTTTGGACTTACTACTGCTGCGGTCAGAGTGTCGGCGTTTCCAACCGCTTTATGGCGATGCCCGGTGCGCGCACACGCTTTATCGGTATGCAGTTCTATAAATATAATATTGTAGGATTTTTGCAGTGGGGTTATAATTTCTACTACAATCAGGGCTCGTACAACTTTGTCGATCCCTACGCCGACTCCACGGGTCAGTATTTCGTGCCCTCGGGCGATACATATTCGGTCTACCCCGCAAACGACGGCACAGCCACCGAGTCCATGCGCATAGTTCAGTTCCACGAGGCACTTCAGGATGTCCGCGCCCTTGAGCTTTGCGAGTCGCTTTGCGGACGCGAGGAGACCGTCGCCGCCATCGAAAAAATATGCGGTGAGGTGGTATTCCACAAATGCGTATGCGACAGCGCGACAATGATTGCAATTCGTGAGAAGATAAACAGTATGATAGAGCAGAGCTTATAAAATAAAAATGTACCTTTTCAGCGTTTACCCGAGCACAAAATGACAAAATAATACAAACTTCACGACTATTGTAAGTCAAACGATTTATTAGCCTTCCTCCGGGAGGAAGGTGGCACGCGGCAGGGGTTCCCCGAAGCGAATGAAATGAGCTTTGGGGGTTCGCTGCGAAGCGTGACGGAAGGAGCCTGCGTTACATTGAAATTTGACTGACTCCATTGTGTGCGCACTCTCCCTCACCCGCTTCGTGCGAACTCCCTCCCGGAGGGAGCCTAATGATATAGTGAAGTCTTGCTACAGGCATTTAATCAATCATTATCAAAAATCACATCTTTCACAGCTGTTGTGGATTGTTAAAAATTATATATCAGAGGCTACTATGAACGATTTTCTTTCAAGGCAGAAAAAATATATATTGAAAAACAGAAGAATTTCGTGTTTTACATTGTCAATCGGACTGATCTTTCTTGTTCTATGTTTATTGATAACATTTCGAGATATCAAAACCATTTGGATATCGCTTATGCCTTTTGTTGCTGTTTTAATAAGTGCATATTATATGATAACAACCACTAACCTGCTACAGCAGTTTTCTATTATTGATCTCGGCAAAATATGCGATATAAAAATATCCCGATCTAAAATTTCTTTTTTGACGGTCTCCGAAACTACCCCATCAAACCGCATTATACAAAAATATTACGGGATAAAGATTATTGCCGACAAGCGCAAATATTATTATTTGTTCGGAGAATGCTACAGTTATTCTGCCGAAGATATAAAAAAGATACAAAACAAGTTGCATGGCGAGTATACTGTTCAGTGTTACGAAGGCACATCAATTATTAAAACCATACAAAATGATCCTTATTTTTTACGAATAAAATTTGGATCATTTTATGACTAAAGTTCAAAACAAACATTAAAAGGGATGCGAATATTCTTCGCATCCCTTTAGCTTTTATTTATTATTTCTCAACATCCAGACAAGCAACAAGGTTTATGCCCTCGCAGATAAAGTCCGCGATGATAACGTCGCCTGTCTTGACGGGCAGCTTTGCCGTGTTGGCGTTGACCAGCTTCATAGCCTCAAACAGCTTACCCTTGGGGATAGGCTTTGAGGTCTTGACGGGCAGCATGGGAGTTTCCGCGCCGTCTGTACGAATAGTGGTGGTCAGTGTGCGCTCGGGAGAGATAAGCTCTGTTGTCGCGTATTTTTCACCGCGCTTGCAGGTGTTGCCGCTGACCGAAATATCCGTGGGCTTGCCGTCAACAAGATTATATTCTATAGACAATTCGCAGCCTATGGGGCATACGATACACGTCATTTTCTTTGTCATCTTATGTTACCTCCGTTTTCATTGTTTTCGTCCACTATGGAGAAACAAAGCGACTTGCACTTCTTTGCCTTTTCAAGCGCCTCGCCCTTGAAGGAAACGTATTCCATCTCGCCGGGTGCGGCGCGAAGCAGCTTCTTGCGGAATATCTCGCGTCTGTCGGCGGTTACTACCAGATATACGTTGCGGTAATTCTGTCTGACACGCATAAAGAAGCGGGTATTTTCATCCATCGTTCCGGTATTGAAGTGCTGAGGAACGATATATCTTACGCCGTCGCCGGGCATGGAGATAGCCATTCTGCCGTCCTTCAGCTCGCCCGCAACGTACTTAGCCGCGCTGGCGCCTGCAAGCGCACTTTCCTCGGAAACAAAGTCAACCAGGTCGTGAACGTGAAGCACGTTACCGCAGGCAAATATACCGGGAACCGAGGTCTGACGGTAAGCGTCAACGACCGCGCCGCTTGTAATTCTGTCCATCTTGATGCCGGCGCCCAGCGTCAGCTCGTTTTCGGGGATAAGTCCGCAGGACAGAAGCAATGTATCACACTCAAAGTATATTTCAGTACCGGGAATGGGCTTGAGACCGTCATCCACCTTAGCCACCGTTACGCCCTCAACTCTCTCTTTACCGTGTATCTTGACAACGGTATGAGACAGGTGAAGCGGAATTCCGAAGTCGTCAAGGCACTGAGCGATGTTTCTTGCAAGACCGCTGGAGTAAGGCATCAGCTCACAAACTGCCTGCACCTCCGCGCCCTCAAGCGTCATTCTTCTTGCCATAATAAGTCCGATGTCACCCGAGCCCAGAATAACTACCTTTTTACCGGGCAGATAACCGTTGATATTTACGAATCTCTGCGCCGTACCTGCCGAGTAAACGCCTGCGGGACGTGTTCCGGGAATATTCAGCGCGCCGCGTGTCCTTTCACGGCAGCCCATGGAAAGCACTACCGCACCTGCCTTTACCTTAACAAGTCCCTCTGTGGAGGAAACGTAAGTGACCTCCTTGTCCTGACTTACGGACAGAACCATGGAGTCTGTAACGTAAGGAATCTTAGCGTCAATTACCTGCTTTATGTATCTTCCGGCGTATTCGGGGCCTGTCAGCTCCTCGCCGAAGCGGTGCAGACCGAAGCCTGCGTGTATGCATTGATTAAGTATGCCGCCCAGCATCTTATCGCGCTCAACGATAAGCATATCCTCGGCATTCATTCCGGCGTCAAGCGCGCCCAAGGCCGCCGCGAGTCCCGCGGGACCGCCGCCGACTATAACAAGTTTCTTTTCTATATTCATTTTGTCCTCCCCACAAGCAGCTTGGAAGCGCCGCCCGATTTGGTTATCTGATCAAGTTCAACGCCCATCTCGCGCGCCAACAGCTCTGCGACCTTGGGGGAACAGAAGCCGCCCTGGCATCTGCCCATACCCGCGCGGGTACGGCGCTTTACGCCATCAATAGAAGTAGCGCCCATAGGATTGTTGATAGCGGCAAGTATCTCGCCCTCGGTGATGCTCTCGCAACGGCAGATTATCTTGCCGTATGCGGGATTCTGCTTTATAACTTCAGCCTTCTGCTCGTCTGTCAGATCGCGGAAGCCGGCAGGACTCTTGCGGTAAGGATTGAAGTCGTCGCGCGCTTCAAGGGGAAGTCCCGCGCCGCCCAGCAGTTCAACCGCATACTGCGCGATAGCGGGCGAGCTTGCAAGTCCGGGAGATTCAATGCCCGCCAGATGAAGAACATGAGGATGCTTGTCTGACATTCTGATAATAAAGTCGCCTGTGGAAGGTGTTGCGCGCTGACCTGCAAAAGAGGTGATAACGCCGCGAAGCGAGGGCAGACCGGGCATCAGCTTAAGCGCGCCCTCATGGACCTCTTGCAAGCCGAAAGCAGTGGTCTCGGTATTGTCCTTACGGTCAACAACGCAAGCGTTGGGGCCGATGATCATATTGCCGTCCGCTGTGGGAGCGACAAGAATTCCCTTGCCGTTCTTGGTGGGAAGCACGAACAGAACGTTCTTGACAAAGCCGGATACGTTCTTATCAAACAGCATATATTCGCCGCGACGGGCGGTCAGCTCGAAATCGCAGTCACCGAACAGAGCCGCGATCATATCGCTGCGCAGACCTGCGGCATTTACTATGTATTTTGCCTCGATCTCCTGCTCGCCGTTGGAAACAACGTAATAGCCGTCCTTCTCAACAACGGAGGTTACTTCAAAATTGAATTTATAATCCGCGCCGTTGCTTACTGCGTTTTCCGCGGCGGCGATAGCAAGCTCATACGGGCAGACTACGCCTGCGCTCTTAGCATAAAGCGCGGCAACTGCCTTATCCGATATGTTGGGCTCGATCTCTCTGAGCTGATCGGCGTCGATTATTTCCATATCTTCAACGCCGTTGGTAATTCCGCGCTGATAAAGCTCGCGAAGAGCCGGCATGTCGTCCTTGTCCAGACAAACAACTACCGACGGAATATGTTTATACTGTACGTCAAGCTCTTCTGCCACCTTAGGCATCAGTCGGCAGCCCTTTACGTTAAGCTTTGCCTTAAGCGTTCCGCTTTTTGCGTCAAAGCCCGCGTGGACTATACCCGAGTTTGCGCGGCTTGCGCCGCTTGCCGCGTCGTGACCTCTGTCAACGATGCAGACAGAAAGCTTATATCTGCTAAGCTCTCTTGCTGTCAATGCGCCGCACACGCCGGCGCCGATGATCAATACGTCATACATATGTATATACCTCTTCCCTCCCCCACTACTGCCGGGGGGTTTATTTTCACATTTAAATAAGCACAGACCGAGCTTGTCTGTGCTGAAAATACTTATTTTTGCAACTCTGCCTGTAAGCCGGGTTCTGTCGTGAACGGTCATCTATCTTCGCGCCGTGTCACCACGACGCTTCGGGATATCTCCCGTGCCACCCGAGGGTATATGTCGGGCAAACGACCCCCATGCGGTGTTGCTTCGGATAGGGTTTACAGCGGTTCTATGTTACCATAGAAACTGGTGAGCTCTTACCTCGCCTTTCCATCCTTACCGGGGTCTCCCCGGCGGTTTATTTCTGTTGCACTTTCCCGGCAGTCACCTGCGGCTGACGTTATCAGCTATCCTGCCCTGCGAAGCCCGGACTTTCCTCACGGTAATACCTTTCGGCACCATACCGCGCGACCGTTCGGCAGAGTTGTATATTTATTTTAGCACATTTATTTATGAATGTCAATCAAAAACCATATAGGTCATTGTTCTTTTTTATCAGCATCGCCTCGGGCGGATCTGCTTCCAAGCAGACTCACCAGCGCATGCGTCATCATTGTTCGCTTGTCTTTATCCAACGAACGGATAGATTTTAAAATAACACCGAGATTTTTCAGCTTTGCGCTTGACAGATCGGTCAGCGTTTTGGCACCTGTCGCGTCAATGACGGAAAACAGCACCTCGGCAAAGCGCTCGCGCTCCTCGGCACTCATGGAATAAATCCATTTTTTAAGCGCCTCGTCCGATTGCTCGCTCGCCTTTGAACGTCTGTCAAGATAGACAAATTTTGTACGCTTGACCTCCCAGGACATGGGGTCATGCTGCATGATGCCGTTCTGCACACTTTTTATTATTTGGTGCTGCGGACTTTGCTCCAGCATAGCCCCTACTACAGAGGACTGGGGAATAAATGTTATTATCCTGTCCGCCACGGCATTGAACTCATCGGAATTAATTATTTCGGGCAAAAATCCGGGACCGTCATTGTTATAGACACGGATTATCCGCCCTTTTGTTTCATTGTTGCAAAATGCCGCCGCATACATAGCGATGTTTCCGCCCTTGGAGTAACCGCCCACTCTTATCGGTCCGTTATGCGCCGCCGCGACCTCCTCAAGGTACGAAACAGCGCGGGTCTGCGCGGGAACGGGAGCGTTAAATCCCATTGTGAGATCTTCCTTCCACCCGATCACGGTATCGTCAGTGCCGCGAAACGCCACATAGACAGATCCGTCGTCAAGCAAAAAGGTCAGCGCCGCGAACTGCATATTTTTCGCCTCATCGATCTCATTCACAAAACCTACCACTCTTGAGTGGCAAAATCGCGCACTTCGAACGGCATACCGCGCAAATTTCAGCCATTCGGACGAAACCAGCACTCCAAGATAGCGGCGTGTGTCCATAACACGTTCAAAAGCATGCATTGCGCCCTTGAAGCCTATCGGCTCTGCCGTAACATCGGGCGAAACTATATCTGTAAGATCCACAAATGTGGACATTGAAAGAATAATATTGTCTATTTCATTAAACGGACTTGCCGACAGCGCAATGTCTCCGCGCCAATCCAGATAATCAATAATATTACTCAATTATTTCTCCTTTAGCCAAGAGTTGCGTCTATAAATACGGGGTAATGGTCAGACAGCTTTATGTAGAAGTAAGGACGCGCGTGGTCAAATACGAACACCTTGGTGTCACCGCCGTTTTTCAGCAGAATATGGTCGATAGCATCACCCGAATATGTTCCGGGACCGTCCTCCAGCGCAAATCCGTCGGGACCGCAAGTATGTCTGCCGCGATGATTATCCTTGAATTCGGTTGCAAGAGTGTAAGTATTTTTAAAGCCTCCGTCCGTAAACACTTTGAAAGCCTTGGTGGACGTTCTGGTATTGAAGTCGCCCATAACGAATACGGGGCAATTATACTTTTCAATGACTTTATCCATTGCCGCAACTATTTCAGCCGCCTGATTTTCGCGGTGCTTATCGCTTCCCGCCTCGGCAGATTCGGATTTCCACCACATATGCGTTGACAGCGCGGCAAACTTTTTGCCCGTTGCCTTCTGCTCGAAATATCCCCATGTATACGATTTTGAACCCGCATTGTTTCCGTACGTAAATTCATGGTGACCCTTGTCAAGCAGGTTCAGTGTGTCTGTACGGTACAGTATGCAAGTATTATCAACATCGCTGCCCACGGTGAATGTCAAAAGATCATAGGTAAAACCGTTAGCTTTAAGCTTGTTCTGAATGTATTTTATCATAAGTGCCGACATTTCCTGCAAGCAGATAACGTCGGGAGCGTATGCCATGTAGGTCGCCGCCAGGCCCTCGGAGCGAACCTTTGCGGAGCAATTCTCGCCAAGAGCTTCCCAAGCCGCCTTGTTGCCGTCGCAGTCCCACACGTTATTGCTCATGATACGGATATCACCGCCGTTTTCAAGCGTGTAAATCTGATGTCCGTACATAGAGCCTGCGGAGGACAGATTTTCGGGAACGGACGAACCAAACGAAAAATATACGTCCACAATATACTTGATGCAGTACTGAAGTCCAAAACTCTCGCCCGCAAAATACAGCTTACCGTCTTTGACTTCTATATGATAGTCATATGCACCGTATGTCTTTTTATACAGCTCCTTGCTGTATTCTCTCGTGGTATCGCCTATAACTATCTCGTGCTCGGTGGTACTCGCTCTGTCAAGCACGATCTCAAGCGTCTTACCAGTATATTCACGTATCATTTTTTGAAGTGACTCTGCGATGCTCTTGCTTTCGTTGTTGGGCACTCTGTTGGAATATATGATTTTGAACTGCTCGATCGGCACATCGGCGATGGTAGCATCAAGGGCGGAATAAGACTTTTTCTGCTCTATGCGCCCATTGATCACTACCTTGCCGTCAACAAGGCAGTGGGCACGGAAATACTCGATAGCCGCAACTGTAGCTTTATCCGAGCCGCCGCAAATAATAATTTTATTACCGACTGCCTCAATAATGTAGTCGCCTGCGTTAAGTCCCTCAAGCGCGGCTATGCTCTGCGCACGGTTTGTAGCGCCCAACAGTATCTCATAGCTATCGTTGTCGGGGGATTCGCCTTTTTTAACCCAGTCGTCGCTTATTTTAAGGTTCGTGCCGCAGAAATCGGACAGCTCTGTTCTGAAAGTTGTAGCCGCGGACACCAGCGAGGATTCACAGTTCTCGGAACGTACTACAGTATATTTGGAAATGTCAATATCCCGATCTGTTGCCGCCGCCGTTGTATCCTCTGTCGGTTGCTCGGAGCTGACGGGTGCCGTAGTGGTAACAGCCGGCCCGTCCGAAGAAACATCGCCGCCTTTATCATTGTTATCGCCATTATTCGAGCAAGCGGCAAGCACCATCAATTGCATTACGGCAAGTACCGATGCCGCAAGCTTTATACATAATTTTTTATTCATAAAACATCTCCTTCGAGTACGAAAATAAACCTCTCCAAATTAAATATAATAATATTATATCAATACAGAATACCGTTGTCAAGAATAGTTATTTATTTAACACATTTTCTTTAAAATGGTAAAAAGCCCGCAAATTCATTTAACGAATTTGCGGACTTTTGTGCTAAATTTTAAGCGTTTCGCCTGCCTTGACGCAATAAGTCGTCTTACCCTCGATAAACCAGACGTCAATGGCTGTGGGGTTATGCACCAGCGTTCTGTCAACGGAAACCCCAAGTGCCTCATACGCCTTGACGTAATCGTATATCTCGATGTTCGTGGCGTACCAGACATCCTCACGGCCGCCTATATACTTTGCGAATTCCTCGATAACGTTCCAGTTGTCTCTGTCATCAAACTCATAGCTGTGTCCCCAAACGTAGAACAGCCAATTATCCGCAGGATATCTGCTCTTGGTTTCGGCAAAGGTCTTTGCCAAATCCATCAGCTTGGGATTGTTATGATGACAGGTAGGGTGCAGAGTCAGCCAATTCTCGGGGAACTTGAAGTTTTCCGTGGTCTTGGTGGTTCTGGAATAGCAAATGCCGCAATGCGCCAGCACATCAACAACCTGAGTGCTGTATGTGCCGTAAGGATACGCCATGCCGCGCGCCAGCGTTCCGTACTGAGCCTCGATATTTTTCCTGTCCTCCATGATCTCGGTGATGACCTCATCAGCCTTAAGCTTTTCAAGGAATGGATGATTGAGGGCGTGGACCGCAACCTCGTGAGCCGAGCCGATATAAAGCTGCTTTGCCTCGGACAGCTTCATTCTGCCGTAATACTTTGCTCTCTCGGCGTCCTCGGCGAGGTATCTGCCCGTGTTTATATTGAACGTGCCGCGAAGACCGTATTTGTCAAGTATTTCAATAAGACGTATATCCTGAACTACGCCGTCGTCATAGCTCAGCGTCAATACCTTGGACTTGCCGTCCTTAAGCTTCATATACATATTTGTTACCGTTCCTTTATTCAAACTTACTGTTTTTTAACACCCGCAAGCTCGCCCGCGGTGTCAAACGCCGCCTCGAACGCCTCGCAAAGCGTATCGTTCATAGCATTATTGCCCGCCTCGGTGACGCCGCCCTTGGTGGCAACACGGCGTTCGAGATCGGCAAAGCCGTCAAGCTCCTCGGTCACCGACACGTTTTCAGCCGCATAACCGAACATACGGCGGGTTATAGCGTCTGCCTGGTCGGGCTCAAAGCCGTAGCTTACGCACTGCTTTTTGTACGCCTCCAGCACGTGCGCCGCAAAGCCAAGTCCGCAGGATGCGGCAACCGTGAGTCGCTCCAGCATAGGCTCGTCAAGACGCATGGCGTCGCCAAGCCGTGACAGCTCGGGCGCTATATCGTCAAAACCCTCTCGGTAGGTATAGCCTAAAATATCCTTTGCGTCAGCCGCCGCCAGCGTGGGCATGACGCGCATAACGGGACAGCGCACGGCCTTCTCGATCTCATCTATCTTGACCGCCGCCATAACGCTGATAACGCGTTTGCCTGTCGTATCGATACGCGCCAGGTCATACTGCATAGCGCGGAATACCTTGGGCTTTATTGCAAGCACGACAATATCGCAAGCCTCAAACAGCTCCTGCGCGGACTTTACCGTGCCGTGTCCCAGTCCACGGGCATAGGACAGCGTAGCCTCGGTGTTGGCGCAAATATATATATCTGCCGCGTCAAGCATTTTCTGACCGCAGATGCCCCGCGCCAGTGCGCGGGCGAGATTTCCGTAACCTAAAAATCCAAGCTTCATATGTATGCCTCTCTTTTCTTTTCAGGTGCCTTGAACAGCGTTCCCATAGGCTTGCCCGCGCAAATGTCGTAAAGAATGTCGGGATTGGCGCCGTTTGCGATGACCATGGGCACGCCTGCGTTGTAGCATATCTTCGCCGCGTCAAGCTTTGCTCTCATACCGCCCGTGCCCCGCGCAGTTCCCGCGCCGCCTGCAATGGCTTCAAGCGCCTCGTCTATCTTATCGACGATGGGTATAAGCTTTGCGCCGGGGTTTTCCTTGGGATTGCTGTCGAACAGGCCGTCAACGTCGGACAGGTTGATAAGCAGGTCAGCGTCCGAAATTGCCGCAACGTACGCCGCTAAAATATCGTTACCGCCTATTTTGATTCCCTCAAAAGACACGGTATCGTTTTCGTTTACTATCGGGATACAGCGGCGCTCCAGCAAAAGTCGCAGAGTGGACTGGGCATTTTCGCGGCGAAGCGGAACGTCAACCACGTCCTTGGTCAGCAAAAGCTGTGCCACAACGTAGCCGTACTCCATCATATATTTATCGTACATACTCATAAGCTCGCACTGACCGACTGCCGCCGCCGCCTGCTTTTCGCTGACGGTATCGGGGCTGTGGGTAAGTCCCATTTTGACCCAGCCTGCCGAGACCGCGCCCGACGAGACCAGAACAAGACTGATACCGCTGTTCTCAATATCGCACAGAACGCGGCACAAATGCTCTATTTTACGTATGTTAAGCATACCCGTTGCGTGTGTCAGCGTGGATGTGCCTACTTTTACTACTATAATTTTTTGATTTTTTTCCATAAGTACTTCAACTTTCGCGAATTTTGTGTTATTATATATTGTATAATAAAATTTTGATTTTTGCAATATATTTTTGAAAATCCTTAACATTATTTACACCCATCGGGTGAATGAACGGAGATACTTATGACAAAAGAACAGCTTATCGCACTTTGCGCCTCTGCACGCGCTTCTCTCCCCTCGCTTCACACTTCCGACGCACGTGACCGCGCCCTGGCGGCTCTGCCCTCGGCACTTATCGCCGGACAGGATAAAATACTTGAAGCAAATAAAAAAGACCTTGACCGCGCCCGCGCCAAGGGTATATCCGCGGCTATGCTTGACCGTCTGACGCTGACCGAGCAGCGCCTTTCTGACATTGCCGCCTCTATTGAGGAGGTACGCTCCCTACCCGACCCCATAAAATGCGAATATGAGGACACCCGCCCCAACGGTATGCACATCACCCGTCACCGCGTGCCCCTGGGCGTTATCGCCATGATATACGAAGCCCGTCCCAACGTAACCGTTGACGCCTCGGTTTTATGCCTTAAAAGCGGCAACGCCGTAATTTTGCGCGGCGGTAGTGAGGCTATTGAGACCAACCGCGCCATCGTCGCGGTGCTCCGTGACGCCCTTGAACCTCTCGGTGCACGTGACGCGGTATCGCTGGTTGAGGACACCGACCGCGAAAGCGTCAACATTCTGCTGACTCTGCGGGGTCACATTGACCTTGTCATTCCCCGCGGCGGCGCGGGGCTTATCCGCAACGTGGTTGACAATGCGCGCGTTCCCGTCATTGAGACAGGTGCCGGCAACTGCCACGTTTACGTCCACAAGGACGCCGACATTGACATGGCTGTTAAAATTCTCATCAACGCAAAGACACAGCGTCCGTCCGTTTGCAACGCCGCCGAAACGCTTTTATGCGACGCGGCTATAGCCGAGAAATTCCTGCCTGCGGCAGCAGCGGCTTTGCGCGAAAAGAATGTTGAAATACGCGCCGACGAAGTCGCCGCCAAGTACATTGAGGATGCTGTACCCGCAACCGAGGACGATTTCGCCCGTGAATACAATGATTTTATTATTGCCGTTGGTGTTGTAGGCGGTGTCGAGCAGGCTGTCGCGCACATCAACAAGTTCGGCACGCGCCATTCCGAGGCCATCGTGACCGAGGACAGCGCCGCCGCCGAGTATTTTCTGACTCATGTGGACGCCGCCGCGCTGTATCACAATGCATCCACCCGTTTTACCGACGGCGGTGTGTTCGGCATGGGCGCCGAGATCGGCATTTCAACGCAAAAGCTGCACGTCCGCGGTCCTTTTGCAATGGAAGCGCTGACCACCACCCAGTACCGCGTATACGGCGAGGGACAGGTGAGATAATTTAATATATTTTTGAGGGGAACTTTTGAAAAAGTTCCCCACACACTCCCCTCAAAACTTTTTAACAAAAGGGGGCAGATACTAAATTTATAGTTCATCCCAGCAAATAAATCCGGCATCGCCCTATCGAAAAAATCGCCGCGAAGCGGCATATCGAATTTGCCGCGAAGCGGCAAACATATCGAATTCGTCGTAAGACGAATTTATCGAGCTCGCACAGATGAGCATATCGACAAAACCGCTGATTCCTTGGAATCAGCGGTTTTTATTTACGGCATAAACGCCTTATGCTGCTGCACCACGTAGGGAGTATGGCACTGGGTCTGCATTATGGCCTTGAGCATTTTCTCGCGCAAAGTATTTGTCAGCTCCCGCACCTCCGCGGCTGCCGCTAAGTTATTTTGCTCGTCGGGATCGTTTTTGCGGTCAAACAGCAAATAAATATCGCCGTCGGAGTTGACTGCCACCTTCCACTTGTTATCCATGTACATTATCTCGCCCGAAAGCTCGCTGAGCACGTATTCGCGGGGCTGTGCCGTGTCGCCCGTCAGCACGCCGCACAGCGACACGCCAAACTGCTCATATTCTATCTTGCCTCCTGCCAGCTCCACCAGCGTGGGACCAACGTCCATAAGGCTGACAAGCGCGTCGCACTTTCTGCCGCCCTGCTTTGCCGTTTCGGGAGTGCGTATAATCAGCGGAATATTCAGCGCTCCGTTAAGGAATGTGCGCTTATTGACAAATCCGTGGTCACCGTTCATCTCGCCATGATCTGAGGTGAACAGAACAACGGTATTATCCCATTCCCCTCTCGCCTTGATAACGTCGATGATCTTGCCTATCTCGTCGTCGATAAGCGTGCAGCCGCCGCAATAGTCGGCACGTATCTCTGCCGCCTGTTTTTCGTCACAGCTTATTTTCGCTTTGCTCATGAGGCTGTCCGTAACGCCGCGGGGACGGTCGGGATTAGCGCTCTGCATAGGAGAGAGCGGCGGTTTCATATCCTCACGGGAATACATACTTGCGTAGGGCTCGGGGGTGTCCCAGGGCTCGTGGGGGCCACCAAAGCTGATGTGACAGAACCAAGGCTGATCTCCGTTATAATTCTCAAGAAATTCTCTGCCGTGCTTGCCCACGTAAACGTCGTAATAATCCTCATAGGGCAAGGTAGACGGCTGGGCAAAGGGTGTTTTGCCGCGTCGGTTGATATCCGCGCAAAAATCATCCAGCAAGCCCTTCTCACGCCACTGCTCCGTCATGTGTGTACGGGCGGTAAGGCAAGCGTGGGGACCTGTGATCTCGTTTACCTTATCAAAACCGTAGGCGTTGACGATAGGCTCGCGCTTTATTATGTCGCCACCGCCACCGTGCAGGTGTGTCTTACCTATCAGCGCGGTGCTGTAGCCAAGATATTTTATTTCCTTGCTCCATATGTTCGCGTCGGGTGACAAAATGAACTTTTTATTATCCCACGCGCCCGTGGTGTGTGCGTACTTGCCCGAGAACAAGGAGACGCGGGCAGGCACGCAAAGAGGTGCCGTGGTGGAACACTGCGTAAAAACAACACCCTCGCTTGCTATCTCGTCAAGATGCTTTGTGTTTGCCTGACCTCCCACACAGCTCATAATGTCGCCGCGGAACTGGTCAGCCATCAAAAACAGAATATTGGGTCTGCGTTGCTCGCTCATACATCCTCCTTTTCGGCGGCTTTCGCCGCATCTTTGCCTTTTTTATCCATCGAAAGGTATATCAGATAACCGATGCCGCTGACCACCGCTGTCGCCGCCATTACCCAGAAGGCGACTGTGAACTTACCAAGTCCCACTGCATCACCGCCAACGGTGGACGTAATTATGGAGGGAAGACGGGCAAATCCGGTCAGCAATATATACGAGGTTATTTTCATATCCGTAAGACCTACTATCCAGGTCCACAGATCTTTGGGCACGCCCGGGATAAGAAACAGTAAAAATGTAAGTATTCCACGGCGTTTTTTGTCGCGCAAAAGCGCTATTGACTCCAGCTTTTTAGCTGATTGGAACACCTCCACAAAGGGGCGCCCGAATTTTTTAACAAGTAAAAGCGTTATAACACTGCCGAGCATTATGCCTGTCCAGCAGATTACAGTTCCGCCCACCGCGCCGAAAGCGTAACCGGAGGCTATTTCTATCAGCTCACCCGGTATAAACGCCAGAATGACCTGCAACGCCGCTATCACTATGACGATCAGTGCGCCTAACACGTAATGACTCTCAACATAATCGCGGAGCAGCGCGGGGTCGGTCAGATAATGGCGCAAGCACCACACGCCCAGGGCGGTCAATATCAGCGCCGCCGCCGAAACTATTGACAGCACCACCGCCGCACGGCGCTTGGTGATGGGCGTTTGGGGTTCATACTGCTTCATTTGGTTTCCTCTTATCAGAAAAGCTCAATCATTTCCTTGGGACTATGCGTGAAATTGTGCTTGCCTCCCGGCTTAACACAAACCATATCCTCGATACGGCAACCGTACTTACCCTCAATGTAAATACCGGGCTCGACGGTCACGATCTGACCGTCAACAAGCTTTGCGCCCTCTTTTGCACCGGGCGAAAGGCGGGGAGCCTCGTGAATGTACATACCTACACCGTGGCCGAGACCGTGACCGAAGCAGCCTTCATAGCCTGCGCCGTAGATAATATCGCGGGCGATCTTGTCAACGCCGCGGCAATCCGCGCCCTCCTCGATGACCTCGAGAGCGGCAAGCTGTGCCTTGAGCACGGTATCGTACAGCTTTTTCATATCGGCATCGGCCTTGCCGAGCACGACGGTTCTTGTCATATCCGAGCAATAGCCGTTGATGCGTGCGCCGTAGTCCATGGTGAGAAAGCCTCTTTCGAGCTTAACAGGGCGCGGCACGCCGTGAGGCATGGAGGAAGCAGAGCCTGAGACCGCAATTGTCTCAAAAGCAACGCCCTCGGCACCGTGACGGCGCATAAAGAACTCCAGCTCAAGCGCTACTTCAAGCTCGGTCATTTCGGGCTTGATGAATTTGATAATATGCTCAAACGCCGCGTCGGCAATATCCTGCGCCTGTGCGGTGTATTTAAGCTCGTCCTCGTCCTTGAACTCGCGCAGACCGTCGATAAGTGCTGACGCGCCCGAAACGAATTGGGCGCCCGAGATGATGCTCTTCATTCTGTCAAGCTGTGCGCAAGCAAGGGTTGCTTCCTCAAAGCCTACGCTCTTACAGTCGTTCTCTGCCAGCTTGTCCGAAATAAAGCCAAGCATTGCGCCGGGGGCGATGACGGTAAGACCCTTATCGGCCTGTGCCTTTGCCGCCTCGGTATATCGGAAGTCGGTTACGAGATAAGATTCGCCCCGTGTGACAAGCACGTAGCCGTCGGTAAAGGGGAAGTTTGAAATATAGCGCTGATTAACTTCTGATGTAATAATTACAGCATCGGGATTCTGACCGCCGAGGGCGGCTTTGAGCTTTTCAAGATGTGTCATTTTATTTATGCCTCTTTTCTTTGTAAATACTTGTTTTTCATGTCCAGCGCATCCTCGGCCTGAGTGCCTGCGGACTCGCAAATTATTGTGGGGGTAAGTCCCTCGCGGACAATCGCCTCGGCTAACGGCTCAAAGTCGGGACCGTACACCGTGTCCTCGAAGGTCAGGTGCTTTTTCTCGCCTGCGGCGGTATATTCTATCTTGGAGAAGTGACAGTGCAGATTTTTTGCCACCTCGTCTCCCTTTGCCGCGGCAATTTTGTCGAAAACTCGGCGATAGCTGTCAACGTCGGGGAAGGAGCTTCCCTGCTCGCGGCAGTTGAGATGACCGAAATCCACCACGGGCACAAATTGCTCGTGCACCGCGCACTGCTCCAGCACCTCGTCAAGAGTACCAAGCTGGTTCAGCTTGCCCATAGTCTCAATGCCCAGCTTTATATGGGAATATTTGCCCTCAAGTGACTCAATCAGGCGAGACAGCGTGTCGCAGGACAGCTTCATTGCCTCCTCGCGGGATATTTTACCCGCGCTTCCGCTGTGAATAACAATGGTGTTTGCGGTGATAAGATCAGCCGCCCAAAGGGATTTTTGTATATAATCAAGACTTTTCAGCCTTTTTTCGGGGTCTGTGCCCGAAAGCGAAATGTAATAGGGGGTGTGAAGCGAGACGGAAATGCCGTGCTCCTGCGCTTTTACGCCAAAGGCGCGCAACGCGTCCTCACCTGCGACAACGCCGCGAGTCGCTTCGTATTCGTATGCGTCAAGTCCTACTTTTTTGATCCATCCGGGAACCTGAAGCGAAGATTTCATACCGTCGCGGTAAAACCAGTCGCCGTTACCGCCGGGACCGAACTTTGCAAAACTCATTTATTTTCTCTCCTCTCCGTGAAGTCGATAATATTTTTTTATAAACGGACGCTCCAGCCACCGCTTGAAGCGGAAGAAAAGCGTGGTCTTGTCCTTGATGGGCGGCACTATGTACGCCCGCATTTTCATACGTCGCGCAGACAGGCAGTCGGTGAGCAGCTGGTCGCCGAGAACCGCCGCGCGGGAAGCATCAACATCCAACTCGCGAAGCGCTATGCGCAAATATTTTCTCGACGGCTTGCCGCTGTCGGGATAGGTGGCGACGTTCAGTCCCTCGGCAAATGTACGGACGCGCCGGGCGTCGTTGTTTGAAATAAGCGCGCATCCGATGCCCGCATCAGCCATGGAACGAAACCATGCCTCGTGGTGCTCGTCGTGATGGGGCTGCTCATAAGGGGCGAGGGTGTTGTCAATATCAATAAGAAGGGCGGATATGCCCTCGGATGCGAGAAACTCCGGGGTGATATCTCTGTATGTGTCAAACATTCTGTCGGGGACAAGCGTCATTGGTTCTCTCCCATCATTTTTATATGATTATTTTATCATATAACGGCATATAATATCAAGTGTTTTCACAAAAATCTCACACAAATAGTTTTTCTGCAAATTTTTTAAAATTTGGTATTGACAATTGAAAACAATTGTGGTATTATATTAAGGCGGTTTACAAAGATACCATTTTGCGAGTGTAGTTCAATGGTAGAATTCCAGCCTTCCAAGCTGGCCGCGTGGGTTCGATTCCCATCACTCGCTCCAGCGGCAAGTTGCCGCCCCCAATATCGCGGGCGCGCAGTTAAAATCCTTGCTAAATCGCACGACGGTGAAGTAATATGTAACTGTCAGCACAAACAGTGAACAGCGAAGGTAACTTCGCTGTTCACCGAATTATCTGTGCCTTTAGCTCAGCCGGATAGAGCAACTGCCTTCTAAGCAGTAGGTCGAGGGTTCGAATCCCCCAAGGCACGCCACTTATATGGTGGGATTAGCTCAGTTGGTTAGAGCGCCAGGTTGTGGCCCTGGAGGTCGTGGGTTCGACTCCCATATCTCACCCCATACAAATAAAACAAGCAAGCCAAAGGCTTGCTTGTTTTATTTGTATCAGTGAAGTTCACGGAGTCGAACCCTTCAAATTGCATAGCAATTTGATATGTTTGCGCTAAGCTGAGCTTTAAACTTCTACAAGCAAACGGCGCAAACGTGGGTTCAGACTCCCATATAAATCGCTTTTCTCAAACAAAAATGGCTTTTCAATTCCCCTTCTTCCCCAAAAAAGTCTTCACAACTCCATACCCAAACGCAACGGTGCTCAAAACCAACAGCACCACCAGCACTATGAAAACCCAAAGCGTTTTGGTTGCCATAAGAAAACCCATAAGTCCTTCAAAGTTCATACCATTGACCAGCGCTGACATTGGTCGCAGTGCTGAACAAATTATAAACGCCAGAACACCTATAAAAGATGCCCCCATTACCATACCTGCCAACGAAAGTAACACGTGCTGTATCTTCAATCCGCCTGACCGTGATATGTTTGCGTCGGACTTCTGCCCCGACGGCTCTCCCTTGATAAGATGGTCTGTCGTCACGCCATAAAAGTCACTCAATTTAACAATATATTCAAGATCGGGCGTGGATTGATCAAGCTCCCATTTTGAGATGGTCTGTCTTGTCAAGTCCAGCTCTTGCGCCAACTGCTCCTGGGACAATCCCTTTGATTTTCGCATATTTGTAAGTCTTTCACCGAATGTCATAATAATACCTCCGTTTCAAATGTAAGCAAATTATATCATATATCCACCTTTTTGTCCACCAACGCACGCTGGAATTTGCGCAACGAACCGTTGCGTAGCGCATATTTTACTTTTTTGCTCACACAATTATTTCAAAACAACGTCTGCTCCACATAAAATTATTGACTTTACTAAAAAAACATGGTAGTATTTTTTTGAATAAAACCAGGAGCACCAATATATGAAAAGAGTTGCCGAAAGATTTCAAGAAAAAGAATATGACCTCGTTGTTGTAGGCGGAGGCATGGCGGGCATTTGTGCGGCTATGGAAGCTGCGCGCGGCGGAGCCAGAACCGCGCTTGTACACGCCCGTCCGGTTCTGGGCGGAAACGCATCAAGTGAAGTACGCGTACATATTTCGGGCGCAGATCACAGTCTGGAAAAGCCGGACTACGCAGAATCAGGCATTTTATATGAGCTTATGCTGGAAAACAAAGCCAGAAACGATTACTTTAACTACTCCATCTGGGATATGATTCTTTTTGAGGCTGTTAAAAACCAGCCTAATCTTACCGTTTATCTGAACACTGTTCTATACGACTGCGAAACTGACGGAGATCGCATAACCGCGGCGATCTGCGTTCAGGAAACTACCGAAATGCGTTACCGCTTTACAGCTCCGCTGTTTGCCGACTGCACCGGTAACGGAACACTCGGCTACTACGCGGGCGCAGAATACCGTCAAGGCAGTGAATCCAAAGAGCAGACAGGTGAGCTTGATGCTCCTGAACAGCCCAATAACGAAAGAATGGGCAACACTATATTTTTCCGTGCCCGTGATATGGGACATCCCGTCAAATTCACTCCGCCCTCTTTCGCCAAAAAATATACCGAAAAAGACCTCAAATACCGTATGCATTGTGCTAATCACAAAGTGGATTTCTCGGGCTGTAAGGATCCCGAGAAAAATGAGGCCTGTGGCGGCGTTTCTGCCCGCGGCGTAGACTACGGCTATTTCTGGATCGAGCTGATGGGCGATAAGGATGATATAATTACGGATTATGAAAACATACGTGATGACCTTGTAGCGGCTCTTTACGGCGTTTGGGATCACATCAAGAACGGAGGCGACCACGGTGCTGAAAACCATGCGCTTGAATGGGTAGGTATGCTTCCCGGCACAAGGGAATCCCGCCGTTTGGTAGGTGACTATCTTCTTAACGAGACAGATATACTTGACAACTGTATATTCGATGATGCCGTGGCTTACGGCGGCTGGTGCGTTGATCTGCACGCTGCTCACGGTTTGCTGGATACTCATATAATGCCCTCGGGTGATTGCCGATTCTATGACGGTATATATACCATTCCTTACCGTTGCTATTATTCAAAGAACATATCCAATCTGTTCATGGCGGGAAGAAATATTTCCGCAACAAAGTTAGGTATGTGTTCTGCAAGAATTATAGGCTGCTGTGCTATCGGCGGTCAGGCGGTCGGTGCCGCGGCTGCGCTTTGTACCAAATACGGCTGTACTCCCCGCGCGCTCACGCCGCACATAAGTGAGCTGCAGCAGGTGCTTTTGGGACACGACCACTTTATTCCCGGCTTCGTCAATCGGGATGAGCTGGACCTTGCACGCACCGCAACCTTCACCGCAACCAGCTTCAAGCATGGCGGCGAGCCCGAAAATGTCAAGGACGGCATTTCCCGCCGTCTGGGTGACGACACACACGCTTGGGTTTCGGACGGTATAAAAGTCGGCGGTGAAACACTGACAATGACATTTGACAGATCCGAAACTCTCTCAGAGCTCAGATTTACATTTGATTCCGACTTTAATTACCCCATCCGTGTGACCATGGCTCCTCGCCGTCAGGTACAGCAGCGTCTCGGAGTGCCTGAGGAATTGGTACGTGATTATGACGTTATATTCAAAAACGGTGATAAAACCGTCAACACTATACAGGTTCGTGACAACCATCAGCGCCACAACATACTGAAATTTGAGCCTACGGTATGCGACAGCGTACAGCTCAAGGTTTTTTCCACACACGGAGAACCGCAAATTACCGTCTTTGAGGTAAGAGCATATAAATAAACAAAACACAGGAGGTTGAGCCGTTGCTCAACCTCCTGATCTTTAGTTAATATTTTCTTTTATTTACCGTAATAGCGCAACCAATCACGCCTACCAGCGCGACTATTGCCGCGGTACCCACGACCGCGCCGCCACAACCGCCTGAGGACTGCTCGTCAGGCGCTGTCGTGGTATCAACAGCCGCCGTGGTTTCCGCAGCATCGGTAATGCCGGGTTGTGTATCCGGCACCGCCGAAGCGGTAGTCTCGGCAGGAGTTGTCTCAACGGGCACTTCCGGAACAGGCTCACCGTCAACCGTCAGACCTTTATAGTTCGCCAGCGCCTCTGCAATGAATTTCTCCATATAAGGCTGTATCAGCTTCATGCCCGCGCCGTTAAGATGGCTGACGTCATTTGCATCAACGCAATACTTGGCGCGGAACCTGGCGTCGTCCATATTGATGCCCGTGGCTTCCTTATCCGCGGCGTAAAGACAAATAACTCTGGGATCGTTTCTGTATTCCGCAATATCACGCAACGCGTTGGCGTAATCGACATTGGAAAGTCCCGTTTCCGCAACCTTACCCGAGTGATACCACGCTGTAACAAGAATAATGATAGCATCGGGGTAGGTTTTAAGCATACCGTCGATCATAGTATTGACCGCGCCCTTGAACGTCTTTATATCCTTGGAGTCATTTGTGCCCATAGGAACCTTCTGTGAACGGTCATTTCGTCCGCCCTCAAGCAGAATAACGTCCGCTTTGCCCTTCTCCATTTGTTTGTATCTTATACACATGGGGTCTTTATTGGTAACGAATGCCGACATTGTACTGCCGCCAATTCCGTAATTGATAAAGTCCATGCCGTATTTATGACCCATCTGGTCTACCCAGGTGATGGCTTTACCTACCGACGAGCCGCCGAAATAGCTGTCGCCCATAGCGTACATATTGATGCCGTCAAGAATACCGTAATAATCGGGGTGCGCGGACAGTATTGCCTCTCCCGCCGCCGCGGCATCGTTATATCCCGACGTATCCTTTGCGCTGTTTACGAAAACATTTCCGCAAGCAGTTTTTATTTCATCCTCACCGTAAAAATACAGAAAATCCGGGTGCAGACCGTATGCCGTACTTATTGCATCCACGAAATCGGATGCGTTATCCTTGGTGACAGCGGCTGTAATCAGCACGGCCTCCGTCTTTTCTGCGGCAAGCGCCTTTGCTACTGCGCTGTCCGCGCTCAGGTCAAACAGCACCTTATAATTTTCGTCTGCCTTGTAGCCCTCGGGCAGATAAATGCTGTAGTTCACCGTCTCACCCGAGCGGTTGACATAAGAGTCTGCGGTCAGCGCACCTGTTGCCGTCACCTTTGTCTGCTCCTCGGGCTCGGCAAGATACACCTTGGGATGCGGTGTGATGCCGTAGTCGCTGAGTATTCCGTGTACGCACATACGCAGATTTTCGTTATCCTCTTTGGTTGTGTACCAGTACATTTTCATTTTTCCAACCATCTGCTGGTTGGCAGTATAACCGTCAGGGCTGTTGGTGCCTGTTTTGAACACCCATTGACCGCCCTTTTGCATCCACTGCGAGAATATTGCCGCGTTTGAGGACGCGTATGAGCCGTCGTCAAGCACGTAAACTGTAGTTCCCGCCTTGGGAACGGTCACAACGGACGAATAAATATATTCATAGCTTCCGTTCTTTATCTGATTTTTATAGCTGGAATGGGAGGGTGAGCCAACGTATCCGTAGTACCATGACATACCCTCGCTGACGTCCTGCGCCTTGACAGCCTTGCCCGTTACAAGGCTTACGGGATACGCCGCCTTATTATAAGCGTCTATCACAGCCTGCGCCTTGAGCCACGAGCCCTTATTTTGAGTTTCCTGCGCGGTCACTTTTATATTTACGTTGTTGCCTTTTACGCACAGACGAAGATTTTCGTTGTCGTTTGCGGTAACGTATGTATATTTGACCTTGCCCGACGAAACAGTCTCAACAGAGCTTTTCTTTTCGCCGTCCCCGCCCGCACCGACAAACATAGGCGCATCATAGTCCAACACCCACTCGCCGTTGTGCTGCTTCCAGTTAGATACGACAAGCACCGAGTTTGTAGCGAAGCCCGAAGCATCATCTATCCAGCTCAGCTGCGTTCCTGCCTTGGGAACGGTAAAAACGTCGGTTGTGGAAAATTCGCCCGACTTTGCATAAACCTCCGTAAATCCATACGGATTGTTGGGAGAAATAACAGCGTAGCCGTTATTCCACTTAACATCCAGCTCGGTTGCGGCGGAGGCTGTCAACGCGAGCACCGACGCCATCATGGCAAGCGCCAATATCAAGGACAATATCTTTTTCATGTGTAACACTGTCTCCTTCTTGTTTGATGGTTTAATGATATCATTTTATTAAATATTTGTCAATAACCTGCAAAAAGAAAAAGGGCTGATAAATCAGCCCGAATGCTTTTCTCCCGAAGGAGATGTGGGTGGAGAAAACAGATCGTCAAGCGTCACGCCAAGCGTCTTTGCAAGCGCGGGCAGCAGCATGATATCGGGACAAGAAACGTTTCTTTCCCATTTTGATACTGCCTGAGCACTGACTCCCAACAGTGAGCCAAGCTCATCCTGCGTCAGCCCCGCGCGACGGCGGCGGTCTGCAATATTCTCACCCAAACCGAATTGTTGTGGCAAACTATCACCCTTTCTGGATCCACGGGGGAGTTGCCTCGGCTACTCGGTTCGGAGTGAGCGCCAGCATCAGCGCTCACTCCTCGAATGTTTTTGGTAATCCGCAACTAATTACTTGGTGCCGCCGAGGCGGGCGACCTTACATCCGATATGTTTGTTTGCGAACATATCACCGCCTCCTTTCTTTTTGATATGCAACGCGCACGTGCTGTTGATATTATACAACACATGCGCGATAAAGTCAATAAACCATTGGTTTAGATAATCATTTATGATATTTTGTGCCTTTTATTATGTTAAATCCGCGGTAGACCGCCTCAAGCAAGATAACGCGCATCAACTGATGGGGAAAAGTCAGCTTGGAAAAGGACAGCCGCAGCGACGACGCGTTTTTCACATCGTCAGACAGTCCGTGTGAGCCGCCGATAACAAAGCAAAGACATCCCGAAAGGCTTGACGCATTTTCAATATACTCGGCAAGCTGCTCCGAGGTCATTTGCTTGCCCTCAACGCACAGCGTCACAACGGTCGAGCGCGGAGGGATGGCGGCAAGAATTCGCTTGCCCTCGTCCTCCATGCCCGCCTTTATTTGTGACGGCGAGGGTGAGTCGGGCAGCTTGGTCTCTTTAAGCTCCACCACCTCGGATACGCAAAACGCCGACAGCCTTTTTTTGTATTCGGCAACGGCATCCCGCAGATATGCTTCTTTGAGATTGCCTACCGTAATTATTTTTACGTTTAACATGATCAGATCAACTCCACTATATTATCGGGAGACGCCACAAGTATCGCCACACTCTCGTCGGGCACTGCCGAACGGACGGCGGCAAACGCCGCGTCTGGCGTGTTGTTCTCGCGGCTCAAGTGCGCCAGCAGTATTCTCTGCGTACCCGACTCGGCAAGGGATGCCGCAAACGCGGCGCAGTCCTCATTTGACAAGTGACCGTGACGGGAGCCTATTCTCTGCTTGAGCTGATAAGGATACGGTCCGTAGCGCAGCATATCGGGGTCGTGGTTGCACTCCAGCACCACCGATTCACAGCCGCACAGCGACTTTTGCATAGCATCCGTCACGCAACCCGTGTCCGTTGCAAGACCGATCAGGTGATGACCGTCCTCATCGTCGAATTCTATGCGATAACCCACACAGCAGGCGCTGTCGTGGGACGTGGCGAAGGACGATATTGACAGCTTGTCCTTTACGTTTACACTGAAAAGCGGCGTATGTATGACCGCCGCCCCTCTCAGATAGTCGCCCATGCGCATACCTTCTGCCGAGGCAGATGTTATATGTACGGGAATACTGTATTTTTTTGAAATTATCTCAAGAGCGCCCGTGTGGTCGGTGTGCTCGTGAGTGATAAAAATAGCATCAATATTTTTTATATCCGTGCCTGCGGCAGTCAGCGCCATACACAGCGAGCGAGCGCTTTTGCCCGCGTCGATGAGTATGTTTACACCGCCTGCCGATATAAGCACGGAGTTACCCGAAGAGCCCGAATAAAGCGAGCGAATATGATACGACATTTTCTCTCCACCTTATCCTAACAAAGCCTTGATATAGTCCAGCAGATATATTTCTATCATGTCCCACATAAATATAACGATCATGGGGAACAAAATAGTCAGCATCCACTTGGATTTTTTCAGTCGGCGCTCACCGTCGGCAATAAACTCGCATTTTTCTTCCGCTGACATAGTGTCTGGCAGCATTTCGGCTGTGACACCGCGGCGCGAAAAGCCGCGGTTATACAGCACGTATGCTATGGCGAGCGCGCTCGTCGCCACAAGATAAATTGCCAGAACAACCGTAAAAAAGGTGGGATTAATATTCATCGCCACGCGGTAAAACGAAAACAGCACGACGGTATTCATTGCCACAATACCAAGCAGCTTAAAATTAAACGGCTTTTTAGCGCTCGGCGTAACGTCGATGGTCGGGGACTCTTTTTTATGCTTTTTCTTATAATTTTTGCTCATTTCAGTTGAGGAAGTCCATTATGTCAAGCTGCAGCATGGGAAGCAGTCTTGTAAGCAGGACTCTGTAACGCATATAGGAGTGGTAACGAAGACCTGTTACCAGCAGCTCGGGAGAAATGTGAACATCCTCGGGCTCGGTAACGGCGCCTGCCGCCTTCATCATCGACATAAGCTCGTCGTCGGTGGGCAGTATCTCCTTGATGAGTCTGCGGATCTCGGGCCAGCACTCCTTGAGACGCGCGGTGTCGATCTTGTCGGTGATGGTGGGGGTGTTGAGCTTCATAAGCTCGGGGATCTGCTCGGGTGAGAACTGCGCGCGAACATCATCCCAGTCGGTAGGATCGGCGATAGGATCAACGGTCTCGACTCTGTCGGCAATATTGCGGTAGATACGGTTGATCAGCACACTTGCGACGCCAACCTTTTTGCCGTGGAACTCGGGCCAGATGCCGCGAGCCAGCTTGTAGCACTCCCAGAAGTGGGAAACAACGTGCTCTGCACCCGATGCGGGTCTGGAGGACATAGCTAACTTCATGCCGATGCCGGACAGAACAAGACCTTCCATAATGCTGCCTGCCGCAGCCTCATCCTCTTCGGTTACCTTGTCGGCAAGAGCGACGACCTTGTTAAGGCCCTGCATGGTAATGTCTGCAACTGCGGGGCAGTAATACTCGTCGATAAGCAGATTTGCGATCTTCCAGTCGAGAATACCTATGTACTTTGCAACCATATCGCCAAAGCCCGCAGCCTTGAGCTCAACGGGAGCCTTTGCCAGTATCTTTGTGTCGGCGATGATGACCTCGGGCTGTTCAGCCTTCCAGGAGTTTTTGAAGTTGTTCTCGATAATGGGGGCGGTGTCGGACGCGAAGCCGTCCATAGAGGGCGCGGGTGCGAAGATGCAGAAGCGCATTTTCATATCAAAGGCGGTAACGCGGCAGATGTCGTTGAGCGAGCCTGTACCGACGGAAATAATGCCGTCAATATCCGAGCAAAGTGCCTTGAGCTCGTTGACCTGCTCCACCTTTGCGTACATCATATTCTTGTATATGATCTTTTTGGTCTCAAAGCCTGCGTCGTTCAGCGACTCAAGCAGACCCGCGGAAACGCCGATGGTATTTTCGTCCGCAACAAGCAGCAGCTTTTTGGGGAAGTTCGCATCGGTCAGTATCTGACCTACACGGGCGGTAGCACCGCTGGAGATCTCAACCACCTTGGTTGCCATTGTGTGTTCCTTGCCACAGGGACAGTTTTTGAGGTCGTTAAGTATTTTTTGAAGATCCATTTTAAGATTACCTCTTTTTTTCAATATTTTTTCATTATAATTATACTCCCCTATTTGCCGATTGTCAAGTATGTTTTGGGACTTGACATCGCTCCGGCAAAGTTATATAATAATTATAATAAAATAAGTGATTACGCCAAAACAGATTTTTGTTAAAAGTTTTTGCGTCGATGTTTGCGAAGCAAACTCGCGCAAATCGCGCTTGCGCGTTTGCTTGCTTTCTTTCAAAAAGCTGCCGCCGATCCAACACGCGCAGTGTTGGTCGCCCTCCGCAGAGGGCGAAATACTTCTCGCCTTCGGCAGCGCCACGAAGGGGTGTAGAAACTACACAAGTGGGGGTTTCCCCTGAAAACATTAATCTTTTATGAAACATCACACAAAAAGGTAACAACAATGAAAAAAAACATAACTCTTAAAATGGTATCCACACGCTATGAAGTAGATGCCGCTACGTCCCGCGTTAAATCCAAACAGGACACAGAGCCCCAGGTCATCGAGCTTTTCACCGAAGCGACTCTGGAGATCAAGGACGGCAAGGTCGATATTTGCTACGACGAGAGCGCCACCTCGGGCATGGAGGGCTCCACCACTCACCTGATCTTTGAGCTTGCAAAACCCGACACGCTGACGATGTACCGCGCAGGCACGGCGGGCACCACCATGGTTTTCTCCCCGGGACTTCGCCACACCTGCACCTACCACACGCCCGTTATGCCCTTTAAAATGGAGCTTGTCACACGCACGCTGATCAACGATCTGCTATCGGGCGGCACGCTTGAAATCGACTATACAACATCCCTCGCCTCCACGGGTCACGCGCGCACCTTTATGCAGGTAACAATTTTTGAGGACAAGGAATAAAAATGAGAGCATTTATATATGTGGGCGGCAGTATCGCCCCCGACAACATAACCGAGCACCCAAAGTCGGGTGACCTTACCATCGCCGCCGACTCGGGACTTCACAACGCCAAAAAGTTAGGCGAACGCATTGACATCGTACTGGGCGACCTCGATTCCGTTGGCGACTTCACACTTCCCGACGGCGCGGAGCAGTTGACCTTCCCGCCCGAAAAGGACCTGACCGACGCACAGCTCGCCGTTGAAGCCGCCATCGTGCGGGGCGCGGACGATATTATTATCGTTGGCGGTCTTGACGGCAGACTTGACCACACGCTCTCCCTCATGGGCATACTGCTTGACCTGAATGCACGCGGTGTCCACGTCGTAGCGCTCAGCGGCAACAACCGCATCCGCTACATCAAGAGCACCTCCACCCTTCTGCCGCGCTCAGGCTACAAGTATCTTTCGCTGATCGCCGCCGACCAAAAGGTCAAGGGTGTGTCGGTGGAGGGATGCAAATATCCGCTTAAAAATGCCACCATTACCGCAAATCTGCAGTTTGCCGTGTCAAATGAGATAACCGAGAACTGCGCGCTTGTGTCGGTCAAAAAAGGCGGACTTTTCATAGTCGAGAGCCGCGACGCAAAATAATGTCAAAAATCCTCCGCGCGGCATATACTTCTAATAAATAAGCTGCTCGGAGGTTATTATGAAAATAATTTTAGTTCGCTCGCCGTCCTTCCTCGCGCCCATACTGCGGCGTTTTTTCGGGATAAAAAAGCAGAAATAGTATTTTAAGAATTTATCTGAACATTGCTATGCAGTGGATAGATTGTTTAAGCCACGAAGATCCAACGTAGAAAAATAAACATTACCTATTCGACCGTAGGGGACGGCGCCCTCGACGTCCCGAAAACGTGAAGCTTAATTAGGCCTTATGTTCTCGGGACGTCGAGGGCGCCGTCCCCTGCTTAAATAATAATTTTTTAAATCAAAAAACGTTGACATTGTGAAAATAGTATTGTATAATAAAGTTACAGAGGTAGCCCGACAACAAACACACAATTATGCACCGTGCGTTTATTGACTTTCGACTGCCCCAATGTCATCGTGAAAGCAAACGCATAATGCAGAATTGCCGCATTATGCGTTTTTTGTTCAAATTCGCAAGAGGAGGTTATCAGCATGAAAAAAATCGTCTTATCCGTCGTGCTTTTGACAGCTTTGCTTGTTTTTCTTACTGCATGCGGTGTCTCTGACTCCGATACGCCGCCACAAGATACAACTATGGATTTAATGACCGAACCGTCCGCAGACATCACTGCCTCAACGTCTGTAAATGCCGATACCACTGCATCCGCACCAAAATATAAACGCTTCACAAACTACGCTTTCGGAAAATTCGGCACAGGCATTCCCATGTTCATCCGCGACACATATCTTACGCCGCTGGCGCAAGCTGTCGCGGACACCGCCGACGCGGGAGAGGCTATGTACTTTCTCGTATACATCAGCGACGGTAACACTGATATCGACCATGTCGGCTATTACAATTATTTATATCAAGGCAAAACGATACAGGAATGGAACATGGAGCGCGAGGCGGCGATTGCCGCGCGTGCCGAATACGAGAACTCGCTGTCAAACATGACAGTCGGGCAAATAAAGCTTGACGAAAAATATCTGCAGCTTTCAGATAAGGTCGATAAAGCAGACGAGCAGCTAAGTTATGCGCAAGCCGAATGGTATTTCAGCACCAACAAGGACAGTATTGCAGAGCATATTAAATATTTCGAGTCCTTCGGCTTTGAGTGCTTCGGAGATATAAACGACACCGAATGGCAGCGGCGCTTGTATGTGGCAAACCTCGCGGCCACATGCCCGATAATGTTTGCCGTCAAGGGCAGCACCGACAACATTGAACAGTTGCGCCAAAGCAATAAAGAATATTGCATTATACTGTTTGCCTCCACCGGCGACGGATATTGGGTCGAGGCTAACGACGATCTGAGTTACAGACCCGAAACCTATAATATGTACTACCTCTATAACATACCCGAGTTCTGGAAAAATTATATATATTACTCATATCAGGAATTGGGGCTTTACGAGAGGATATGGTATATTGAAGAATAACAGTCATATAAGCAAACCGACGACGGCATATCCCGTCGCCGGTTTGTTTTACTTCTTACGCTTCGCGTTCTTGCCGCCTTGTGGCTTTGCGTTGCGCGAGTTTTGTGTATTGCGTCCGTTCGATGCGTTGCGTCCGTTTGATTTACTGCGGTCATTCTGCGCGCCACGCCCGCCGTTAGCATTGTGTCCATTCCTTGAGTCGGAGCGACCGCTTCTGCCCTGCTGCTTTGCGTCTTTGGCGTTCTTCGAATCTTTGGAATATTTACCGCCGCTCTGCCCGTTTCTTTGGTGCCAAACCTTATCGTTTTTATCGGGACGGATTATGCAGTCCTTATCGAAGCCAATAAGGTCCTCTCGGCCCGCGCGGCGAAGCGCCTCGCGGACAAGATAAGCGTTTTCGGGTTTGGTGGGCTGCAAAAGCGCGCGTTGCAGTCGTTTTTCCTTTTCGTCTGCAACGTAGACAGCCTTGCCCGTAAAGGGATCGTGGCCCGTATAGTACATAACAGTTGACGCGGTGCCGGGTGTGGGATAAAAATCCTGCACCTGTTCGGGCGCTACTCTGTCCTGCTTTAACTGATACGCCAGCTCGATTGCGTCATCGAGAGTTGAGCCGGGGTGTGAGGACATAAGATACGGTACAAGATACTGCTCCTTGCCTGCCGCCGCCGACAGCTTGAAATACTTTGCGCGGAAGCGGTTGAAAACGCCGAACTCGGGCTTGCCCATACATTGAAGCACGCCTGCGGAGCAATGCTCGGGCGCGACCTTGAGCTGTCCGCTGACGTTGTCGCGCACCAGCTTTTTAAAGAAAGCGTCACTCTCGTCCGCCATAACGTAGTCAAAGCGTATTCCCGAACGGATAAATACTCTCTTAACACCGGGAACAGCCTCGATACGGCGAATAAGCTCGATATAGTCCGAGTGATCGACTATGAGTTGCTTACAGGGTGTGGGCGCGAGACAACGTTTCTCGGCACACACGCCGTGTGTCAGCTGCTTTTTGCAGGCAGGACCGCGGAAGTTGGCGGTGGGACCGCCTACGTCGTGAATATATCCCTTGAAGCCTTCCAGCTTTACAATCTTTTCTGTCTCGCGGACACAGCTCTCGATGCTTCTTGAGCGCACTGCTCTGCCCTGATGGAAGGCCAGCGCGCAAAAGTTACACGCACCGAAGCAGCCGCGGTTGTGCGTTACCGAGAATTTTACCTCCTCGATAGCGGGCACGCCGCCCATCTTTTTATACATAGGATGATAATCGCGGACATAGGGTAGGTCGTAAACACGGTCAAGCTCCTCGCGCTCAAGGGGCGGCATTGGTGGGTTTGCCACCAACAGCTTTTTTCCGTACTTCTCGGCTATCGCCTTGCCGTATATGGCGTCCTGATTTTTATACTGTGTCGCAAACGCCTCGGCGTAATATTTTTTGTCCTTGACGAGCTTTGAGAACTCATACATAGCGGCGAGAGGATAGTGTATCTTGTCCTCAAGTCCGCCTACCCAGACCGTTCCCCGCACATCGCGTATTTTATGTATCGGCACACCCCGGTCAAGCAGCTCGGCAATACGAAGCAGAATATTCTCGCCCATACCGTAAGTCAGCATATCGGCACCCGAGTCAATGAGAACCGAGGTACGCACACGGTCATCCCAATAGTCGTAGTGGGCAAAGCGGCGCAAGGACGCTTCAAGCCCGCCTAAAATTATGGGTACATCGCCGTAAGCCTCACGGATGCGGTTGGTATAAACAATGCAGGCGCGGTCGGGACGCAGTCCCGTCTTGCCGCCGGGCGAATAATAGTCGTAGCCGCGGCGCTTTTTCGCCACGCTGTAATGGGCGACCATTGAGTCAATGTTGCCCGCGCTGACGAGAAATCCAAGTCTTGGTCTGCCGAAACGGCAAAAGTCCTCGGTTGAGTGAAAATCAGGCTGAGCCAGCATTGCCACGCGGTAGCCTGCGTTCTCAAGCACTCGGCTGATTATCGCCGCGCCGAAAGAGGGATGGTCAACGTATGCGTCGCCGTTGACGTAAACAAAATCGGGGGCATCCCAGCCGCGAGACAGCATTTCCTCGCGGGTTACGGGAAGAAACGTATTGTTTTGAGTAGTATCCATATTAATCCTTTCAGGATCTATATAATTTTGCTATATAAAATCCGTCGGTTGCGTGCTCGTCGGGGGTCAGCGTCATGCGACCGCAGGGCACATCAAGCTCGCCTGCTTTGAAGCTCTGCAGGCTGAATTCGGGATGCGACGAGAGAAACTTATCCACAACGGCGTCATTTTCTTCATTTAACAGCGTGCAAGTGGAATAGACGAGCACGCCGCCGCGCTTTACGTATTTTGAGCAATTGCACAGTATATCATACTGAATTTCGGGCAAGCGCGCCGACTCTGTGGGGTTTTTGTGGCGTATTTCCGGTTTTTTCGCCATAACGCCAAAGCCCGAGCAGGGTACGTCGCAGATAACGCGATCTGCCCACGCTTCAAGCTCTCCGTTGAAAGCTCTGCCGTCAGCGGCGCGGGCGGTGATAATATCGAGTCCAAGTCGTTCCGCCCCCGAGCGTATCAGCGACAGCTTGCTTTCGTGCAGATCAAACGCCAGTATCTCGCCGTCGTTGTTCATATCCATCGCCGCACCGAAGCTTTTTGAACCGGGCGCAGAGCAGACATCAATAACGTTCATACCCGCTTTTGCGTCAAGAGCGGCGGTGCAAAGCTGTGATGCTTCGTCCTGCACTGTAAACTCGCCCGTATCAAAGCCGGGAAGCTCGTACAGCGGTGTACTTGACAGCGTGATGCCTGTCTGCGCAAGCTTTGTGCGCCGCACATCGATACCGCGCTTCTCAAAGCGGGAAATAAGCTCGTCCACCGTCGTCTTCGCGGTATTTACGCGCAAAGTAAGGTGCGGCGGCTGATTCATGGCGGCAAATATCGCCTCGGTCTTTGGCACTCCGAACTGCCGCACGAACAGTGTGCATACAGGCTGCGGAAATCCGTGCTTTACCGAGATGTGCCCTACGGGGTCAACTATTTTATCGGGCAGCTTTATACTGTCACGACGGCGCAGATAATTGCGCAGCATCGCGTTGACAAACCCTGCCGCACGGCGCGGCGCGAGAGCTACGGTTTCGGACACCGCCGCATGGTCGGGAATTTTATCGGTAAAAGCGAGCTGATAAAGACCCAGTCGCAGTATCGTGCGCACCTCGGGCTCTATTTTGCGCTCGTCCATGCTGCAAAGCACGGAAATATAGTAATCGAGCGTTACCTGACGCTCTATAACTCCCATGACAAGCTGTGTCAGCAGGGCGCGGTCGCGAGGGTCGGGCTCATATTTTTTTATTGCCGCGTCAAGCGACAGATTTGAATACCCGCCCGACGCGCTCATCTTAAGCAACGTGCGGCAGGCTATTTCACGAACGTTCATATCAGTTTCTGCGTCTTCCCGCGATGGCTATAAGGCGAAGCAAGCTGACCAGTGACGAGAACAGCGCGGCAACATACGTCATAGCGGCGGCGCTGAGCACACGGCGCGACGCGGCAAGCTCGCCGCTATTCATCATCCGACTGCTCTCAAGCGCCTGCATGGCGCGGTTGCTGGCGTTAAACTCAACGGGAAGCGTCACAAGCTGGAAAAAGGTTGCCAGCGCGTAAAACAGTATGCCCACAAGCATAAACGCATAGCCTATATCGCCGCCCACCTTACCTGCGTATCCAAGATAAAGACCCACAAGAAACAGCGGCATTGCGGCATATGAACCGAACTGACACACGGGTATCATAGCCATGCGCAATCTTATTGCGGTATAACCCGTGGCGTGCTGAACGGCGTGACCCGCCTCGTGTGCGGCAACGCCCACCGCGGCGGCAGTATTTGCGTCATAAACGCTCTCGGACAGTCTTATAACGTTTGCGCGCGGATCGTAGTGGTCGGTAAGATGACCGTGAACGCGCTCTATCTGTACATCATGCAGACCGTTGGCGTCCAGTATACGGCGTGCCGCGGCGGCACCCGTAAGACCTACCATGATCTTACTTGACTTATTAAAGGTCGTATTTACCTTGATCTGTGCCCACAGCGTAAAAATGAGTACGGGAATGAGCAAGAAATACGACAATATATAAAGATCGTAAAACATAATTACTCCATTAACCAAGAATATCGCCCGCGGAGATCTTGCGTCCGCGGATAAAATCGGCGGCTTTCATTCTGCCCTTTCCCTCGGGAAGCACGCCGAGAAAGCGTATTTTACCCTTGCCGCACTGAACTGCGATGCCCTCGTCAAGTGATACTACCTTGCCGCACTCGCCCTCGCTGTCATCGTCAAGGACTCGGGACTCGGTAATTTTCAGCATACTGCCGTTTGGCAGGCGCGTAAAGGCAAGGGGAAACGGTGACATACCGCGGATCTGATTGTGAAGCTCGCGCGCAGGGCGAGTAAAGTCCAGCACGCAATCGCTTTTCTCAATCTTTGCGGCATATGTGGCTCGGCTCTCGTCCTGCTTGACGGGATTCAGCTTGCCCTCTTTAAGCAGGCTCAGCGTTTCAAGCATTGCCTCGGCACCAAGCACTCCAAGTCTATCGTGAATATCCTCGAAGTTATCGTTTTCGCCTATCTCGGTCTCGCGGACGACCAAAATATCACCCGTATCCATACCCAGCTCCATTTGCTGAATGGTGATACCCGTGATCTTTTTACCGTCGATAATTGCGCGTTGCATGGGCGCGGCGCCACGGTACTCGGGAAGAATAGAGCCGTGAATGTTAAGACAGCCGTATTTGGGTATATTCAACATACTTTCGGGAAGCAGTTTACCGTATGCGGCAACGACAGCCACATCGGGAGCAAGCTCCCTCAGTGTATCGTCAAAACTGCCGTCCTTGACCCTCTCGGGCTGGAAAACGGGAATTCCCTTCTCCAGTGCGTATACCTTAACGGGGGGCGGAGTCAGCGTATATCCTCTGCCCTTGGGTTTATCGGGCTGTGTTACAACACCGACTACCTCCTCACCCGACTCGACCAGCGCGCGAAGCGAAAACAGCGCGAAATCGGGCGTACCCATAAACAGTATTCTCATCAGTCGCGCTCCAGTCTTTCTATCATAATACCCGGATCGATAAACAGCTTACCGTCAAGGTGGTCGATCTCGTGACAGAAGCAACGGGCAAGCAAGCCCTCACCTGTCATTTCGAACCATTCTCCGTGTCTGTCCTGAGCTCTCACGGTTACCTTTGCGGGTCTGCGGGTAATTCCCCACTCGCCCGGCACCGAAAGACAGCCCTCACTCTCACACTGCTCGCCCTCGGCGGCAATTACTTTGGGATTTATAAGCTCAACAAGTCCGTCACCTACATCAAGCACCACAACGCGGCGCAACACGCCCACCTGGGGTGCGGCAAGCCCGCAACCGTCAGCGGCGTACATGGTTTCCGCCATATCGTCAAGCAGTGTCAGTATGCGAGGTGTTATTTCTGTAACGGGACGGCTGGGACAGCGCAGCCCCGCGGCGTTCTTTTTAAGTATTTTCAGTTTAGCCATTGTTTTATTCCTTTCTTTATTCTTGGGGGAACTTTTCAGCTCGCGCTTTGCGCGAGGTGTGGGAAGCTTCCCCCAACCCCCTTCAAAACTTTTTATTCAAACAATATCTCATTAGCAAGACAAACAATATAGTCAGCCTCTCCCGTTGGGAGAGGTGCCGAGCAACTCGCCATCGGCGAGTTACAGCGAGGCGGAGAGGGATTTTACCCTCTCACCGCTTCGCGGAGCTCTCCCAAAGGGAGAGCCTAATATGCAGTGCTATAACCTTAAATCACAGTCCCGACGGATTAAAGTCAATACTCAGCGTCGGCAGGTGTGAATCCGTATTTTTGATAAGCAGCTCGGAAAACATTGCCCGAGAGCGTTTATTCAGCCTGCACTTTATGACCATTCTCATGCGATACTTACTGTCAACACGGTAAACGGGTGCCTCCATAGGACCGAAAACCACCGTGGGAACATCCGAATATTTGGTTTCAAGCAGCTCAGAGAGGTGCTGTGCCAGCCGAGCCGAGCCCATCATAAGCTCCTTTTCGTCCGAGGACGTAAGCGTCAGCAGCGCAATATCGCAAAACGGCGGAAACACCAGCAGTCGGCGCAGTCTTATTTCGTTTTCAAAAAAACTTTCGTAATTCTGCTCGCAAGCAAGACGGATAACGTCGTTGTCGGGATTGTTTGTCTGTATCACGGCGCTTCCGGGAGTATCCCGTCTGCCCGCGCGACCGACAACCTGCGTCAGCATGGCGAAGGTGCGCTCATTTGCGCGGTAGTCGTCAAGATACAGCGAGGCGTCCGCCAGCAAAACGCCTACCAGCGAAACGTCGGGAAAGTCATGACCCTTGGTCACCATTTGCGTACCCAAAAGGATATCTGCCTCGTGACGGCGGAATTCGCCCAGCATTTTGTCATACGCCTGCTTTTCGCCCGTGGTGTCGGCATCCATACGGAGCAGCTTTGAGTCGGGAAGCAGGTCTGCAATATCTCTCTCAAGCCGCTGTGTACCGAATCCCATTCGCACCAGATGCGGTGAGCCGCATTCGGGGCAGGACTGGGGCTGGGTCTGTCTGTGTCCGCACCAATGGCATACCAGCTCGCCGCTGTCATAGTCGCCCGCCTTGGCGTGATAGTGCAGCGCCACACTGCAACGGGGGCACTTTAGCGCTGCGCCGCATATGCGGCAGGACACAAAATTATTATATCCGCGGCGGTTGAGAAACAAAACTGCTTGTTTGCCCTCGTCCACCGTCTTTTTCAGCTCGTCCGACAGCAAAGCGCCAAGCGGATCGGTATTGCCCGCCTGTGCTTCTTCTCGCATATCGGCAAGCTTGACAGACGGCAAGGGTGCGCCGCCGTAGCGTTTTTTCAATTTCAGAAGTGTATATTTGCCCTCGACCGCTTTCTGATAGCTCTCCACCGACGGCGTCGCCGAGCACAACAAAAGCAGTGCCTTTTCATGGGCGCAACGGTAGCGCGCTACGTCGCGGGCGTGGTATTTGGGGTCGGAGTCAGACTTGTATGTATGCTCCTGCTCCTCGTCTATGATTATAAGTCCCAGATTATTTACGGGTGAGAACACCGCCGAGCGCGTACCCACAACTATATCGGCGTCGCCGCGGCGAATTTTATTGTAAGCGTCAAGGCGCTCGCCCGCCGACAATGATGAATGTATCACCGCCACACGGTCGCCGTATCTTGCGCAGAAAATATCCACGGATTGGGGTGTCAGGGCAATCTCGGGAAGCAGCAATATGACCGAGCGGCCTGCGGCTATCATCTCGTCGATAAGACGTATCATAACACAGGTCTTGCCGCTGCCCGTAACACCGTGAAGCAGTGCCGCCGCACCCTCGCCCGCCTTTGACAGCTCGCACAGCTTATCAAACGCCGCCTGCTGCTCGTCGTTGAGCGTATATTCTCTGTGCTCACGGTTCACGACCGCGTGAGATTGACGATACATGCTTTGCTTTTCGAGCTTGATGATGTTTCGCTCATGCAACGCCTTTAGCTGTTGGCGCGAAGCGCCGGTTATTGCCATAAGCTCGGTGACCTCAACTGTGCCGCCCATCAAAGTCTCAACTATCTTGCGTTGCATGTCGCTCCTGAGCACGGGCGCGCCCTTTTGCTTGTCCAATGCGGCACGGGCTACGCTCTCATCAACATCCAGCGAATAAAATTCGCGGAATACCTCTCTGCCGCCCTGCTTTATATCCACGCCGCGCATGATATGACCCTCGCGCATCAGCTTTTTCAGGACCTCGAACACGCGAGGTCCGAATTTTGCCGCAAGCGATGCCTCACTCACCTTTTTGCGCGCCGCGATATATTCAAACACCTCGTGCTCGCGTCCCGAATGTACCGATTTTGCGGCATCGTCGCCCTTGTCAGTAGGCATATAATACTCGGACAGTCTGGACATTGCCGCCGCGGGTATCATGGCATGGACCGCATCTCCCATAGTACACAGTGTCTGCTCCTTGAGATAGTGACAAAGCCCCAGAAGCGGCTCGCTCAGGCGCATGCTGTCGGGGCACAGCGAATCTATCGGTTTAATTTTATCCTCGGGAGTGCTGCTTTTCTCGCACAGCTGTGTTACCAGTGCCAGGCGGCGGCGGTTTCCGCGTCCGAACGGCACGGTAACAAAAGCGCCCCGGGTGATACCGGAACGCATTTGTGCTGGAATATAGTAATCAAACTCCCGGTCAAGCGGATAAGGTATGTCATCCGTAAGACACACCTTGGCATATTCGTATGCCATTACTTTCTCCTTTCGGGATATCAGTTATCCTCGGATACTGTCTCCTCTGCCACGGTCTCCTCTGCAGCAGTCTCGATCTCTTCGGCCTCGTCCTCTTCGGTACGCTCAACTATTACATACTCACCGCAGTGAATACGGTTGATAGCGGTCTTGACCGCCTTTTCATCGCGGTACTCTTTATCTATCATGGTTATAAGCGGCTTGTCGGTATCCTTGTTACCTGTCATGGACTTCTCGGCTACCTCTCTCTGTCTTACATACTCATTTGTGATAAGACGTGCGCACTTTGCGGTTGCCAGCGCCAGCTCGTAACGGTTGAATTTGTCTTTTGTAAGTTCTCCTATGGTTGGATAAAGCATTTGTTTTCTCCTTACAATGAATTTATGTTGATTTTATTTTTTATTCGGTCTGCTCGTCATCCGAGCCCTCTGCGCGACCGACTATCTTTTCGGGCGGCAGGGCTGACAGTATAACGTGCTCTGTGTCGGTAAGTATGACCGACTTGGTCTTTTTTCCGCAGGTGAGATCAATGGCACGACCGTCATCCTTGGCGTCCTGCATCAGCCTTTTGACGGGTGCGGAATCGGGTGCGGCTACCAGCACTATGCGCTCACTTGCGATAAGGTTGGAATATCCTGCGTTTATGAATTTCATGCGTTGGTTTCCTTATTCTATGTTTTGTATCTGCTCGCGTATTTTTTCAAGCTCGCTCTTGCAGTCAACGACCAGCTTCGCAATACTTGAATTCTGGCACTTTGAGCCGATGGTGTTGACCTCGCGATTCATTTCCTGAAGCAAAAAGTCAAGCTTGCGTCCTGCGGGCTCGGCAGATTGGGCTATTTCATTGAACGTGTCAAAATGCGAATCAAGACGCACCAGCTCCTCGTCGATAGCCAGCTTATCGGCGGCGATAGCGCACTCGGTAAGCAGTCGGTTTTCATCAACCGTCACGCGGTTGTCGGCAAGTATCTCGCGAATGCGCTCCTCTATCTTGTTACGGTAACCCGCAATATCGGCATCTGACATTGAAGCTATCTTTTTGGAATTGCTTCTGATATTTGAAATCTTCTTGCAAATATCGGTATAAAGACGGTTGCCCTCGCGCTCACGCGCCGAAAGAAATGCATCCAGCGCGCCGTCAAGTACCGGAAGGATCTTTTTCCAGTCGCCCTCAATATCGTCCTCCGGCTTTTGAGCACGGAAAAGCTCGCGGTTCTGAGCCACGCTCATGACGCTTATATCGTCGGTAAGCGAAAATTTGTCGCGAAGCTGATGCAACGCGGCTATATATGCGGCGGCATAACCCTCGTCAAGCAGTATCGAGCCCTGCTCGCTTTCGGTGACCTCAACGCCTATATAAACATCAACCTTACCGCGGGAGATTCCCTTGGACTGAAGATACGGCTTTATTCTCTCTTCAAGCGCCGAATATATTCTCGGCAATCTGACGGAGCAATCAAGGTAACGGTTATTGACCGAACGAATCTCAACTGTTATATCTCTGCCGTCTTCGTTCAGGCGGCAACGCCCGAAGGCGGTCATGCTGTTAAACATATTATTGCCTCTTTAATTATAGCGATATATATTTATTTTAATACATTTTGAAGGCAATGTCAATATTTTATTTATATTTTAATATAAATTTATAAAATCGATTCTTTCGAGAGGAGCAAGCCCCTCCCCGTAAAAATAGAATTTTATCAAATTTCACCTTATCTATTTACAAACAAATTTTTATATGGTAAAATAAAACTGCGACGCAAATTGAATAAAATCAGTTGTAAGGGCATATATTTTTACTTCGGTAAAAATGCATGCTCCACTTTCAGCATACTCTTATGACTGATTTTTGATTTGCGTCGCAACAAATCGGAGATGCGTTTTTCGTGCGCAGCTCCGGCTGCGCACTTTTTGTTATTTGTGCGCGCAAAACATCAAAAATCAGGAGGAAAATCAAATGCAGACAACTATCAAAGCACTATGGAACGGCGAGCTTTACCCTTGTGAAACACCCCTGCCCGACACCGCGCATACCCGTGAGCTTACAAAATTAATTGAGAGCCTAACGAAAAAACTGTCTGACCGCCTTGATGACACCGAAAAAGACCTGTTCGAAAAATTTACGCAGGCACAGGATGAGCGTTTTGATGTTATTATGGAGCATATTTTTACGGAGGGCTTTTGCCTCGGTGCAAAAATTGCCGCCGAGGCATTGACCAAATAAAAAATGCGGTCCGCATCTCTTTCTGAGACGGACCGCACTTTTTTGTCGTATTATTCCTCTTTCGACAGCACCTTTTCGATCTCGCAGATGTAAACTCTGTGATAGTCCTTTATGGGATAGTGCCGCAGCAGCTCCTTTGACAAAAAGCTGTCCTCCTTGAGGTCGTCAACGTATATCTTACGGCAGATAAGCACGTCACTTGCCTGCTCGATATAGGGAGTACCGTCGCAATACGCCACCTTGAGGCCTGTTTTTTCGAACTTATCTATATCTCTGCCGCTTTCTCTTCCGCACACTGCAAGCTCGGCGCGGTGATCCTTGCCGAAAAACGACAGCGACAGCGTATCCGACTTCTCGGTAAATTCGTACGTGTATCTCTGGGGACGCACGAAGCAAATAGCCACGGGCTTGTTCCACAGCTCACCCACGCAGCCCCAGCTTGCGGTCATTGTATTGACCTTGCCGTCAGCGGCGGCGGTGATAAGCATCCACTCCTTGCCGATGCGCTCCACGGCGTTTGTAAATTGGTTAAGCTCAACCTGTTTATGCATAATTAAACTCCTTTTAGAATTATTCAAAAAGTGTGCCCGACAAATATCGCTCGCCCGTGTCGGGAAGCAGGACGGCAATATTGCGGAGTCCGCCGCGTCGCGCCAGCTTTACCGCCGCGCAAAGCGCCGCACCCGACGATATACCGCACAAAAGTCCCTCGCGTCGGCACAGCAGGCGTGTATATTCGTACGCCTCCTCCGTCGACACGGTAATTACCTCGTCAACAAGCTCGCCGCTGTAATTCCCCGGCACAAAATTAGCTCCGATACCCTGAATTCCGTGGGCACCCGCGCGTCCTTCACTGATAAGCGGCGACTCGGCAGGCTCAACGGCGATTATTTTAATGCTTTTGTTTTTACTCTTGAGATATTTTGCCGAACCGCAAAGCGTGCCGCCTGTGCCAACGCAGGCAACGAAGGCGTCAAGCGTGCCGTCGGTGTCCTCCCACAGCTCCGCTCCCGTGGTGTCAAAGTGCGCCGCAGGGTTGGCGGGGTTGTCAAACTGCCCCGCGATAAACGCGCCCGGGGTATTGGCGGCAATTTTGTTTGCCTCGTCCACCGCGCCCTGCATACCCAGCTTTCCCGGTGTGAGCACGATCTCGGCACCGTATGCCGACAGCAGCTTTCGGCGCTCCACACTCATGCTGTCGGGCATTGTCAGTATGACTTTATAGCCCAGCACCGCCGCGATAGCCGCAAGACCGATGCCGGTATTGCCGCTGGTGGGCTCGATTATAGTAGCACCGGGTGTCAGTGCGCCGCGCTTTTCAGCGTCTCTTATAATAGACAGCGCTACTCTGTCCTTGGCGCTTCCCGCGGGGTTTGCCCGTTCGGCTTTGCCCAGCAGTTTGCAGTCAAGACCCAAGTGTGCCGCTACTCTGTCAAGCGAGATCAGCGGAGTACCGCCGATAAGCTCGGTAATATCATTGTATATCTTCATTTTGTTCGCCGCCTTTTAATGCATCAAGCTCTTTCTGAAGCGCGTCAAGCCGCGCACCCAGTCTGCAAAGCTCCTGAGATACGGGGTCGGGAATGTGCACCTGGTCCATTTCCTGACGCTGTACCGTTCCTTTTTTGTAGACAACGCGAGCGGGAATACCCACTGCCGTTGTATTTTCGGGCACCGCGCTGAGCACCACCGCGCCCGAGGCTATTTTGGCATTATCGCCCACTTTAAAGGGTCCCAACACCTTGGCGCCTGCTCCAACCATAACGTGATTGCCAAGTGTCGGGTGACGCTTGCCCACGTCCTTACCCGTACCGCCCAGCGTTGCGCCCTGATAAATAGTGCAATAGTCACCGATCTCGGTAGTCTCACCTATAACAACACCCATTCCGTGGTCGATAAAAAGGCATTTTCCGATAGTAGCGCCGGGGTGTATCTCAATGCCCGTCCAGAAGCGACCCGTCTGGGATATCCAACGGGCAATAAAATACCAATGTATTTTATAGAAAAAGTGCGCTATGCGATAATATATCAGCGCGTGCACGCCCGAATACAGCAAAATTATCTGAAATCCGTTTTTTGCGGCAGGGTCCCGCGCTTTGATGGAACGTATAAATTCACGAAGTGATCTGAACATTTGAGTGTCCTTCCAATATATTAGATTTATTTTGCGCCTCGGGCGATCAGAGTCTCACCGTCGCTCTCAAAAATGACATCCTCAGCGGCACAGTTGTGCAGCTTCACGGGCGAGTCGGGAAACTCACGGCGGTATGTCGCAGACGCTCCCTCCTCACGGCAGGAGAATATAACGTGGCTCGGCTCAAAGCTCATCATAAGCGATGCGGCATCGTCGCGGCGGTAGCCGTGATGAACGTGCTTGATAACATCCACATTGCCGATAATATCATGATATGCCGCCACCATCTCGTTTGTTGATTCTTTGTCAAGGTAGGCTTCTCTTTTCATGGTGTCGCCCGTAAAAAGGAAATTATGTTTTCCGAAACGCAGACGCAGCCAGTTGGAATTGGAGTTGACAACTACTGTAGGTATTGCTTTGTATGTGCGGTCGCCGCCCCAATATTCGTTGATGTTGTATTCCAGCGGCTCGCCCAGTCCCGCATCAACAAGCGGGGGATATATGGTCATACGCAGCTTGCCGCTGTTGTCGTATATATCCATAATATTTTGCATACCGAACTCAAGCTGCACGATGTTTTCTCTGCCCGTGCCGAACTTTTTAAGTGCCTTATGCAGGCGCGGACGGTATTTTTCATCACCGTTGCCGTTGCTTCCCTCGGGGCAGTAGGACATATCGAGCGCCGTTATGGGCGGCAGATACAAGGTACCGAACTCAAAACGGCTGTCGGGTATCAAAAGATCGATGGTAACCGAAACGTGATCTATATGAAAATGCGACACGAGCCAATCTATTTTGAGCCTGAGCTCCGAGTTTTCGTCAAGTCCGCCCAGAGATAGCCACTTACGGCGAAGCTCTGCCAAAAAATCGCGTGTGACGTATGAGTTTTTCATGCCGCCGTCAAGCAGCCAGACCTGCCCGTCCAGCATAAACACATATGCGTCAGCCTTGAAAACCGTTTCTTCATGGTGCAGGCAATACACATACAGCTTGCCGTCCCGCGGCGCAAACTCATTTACATATCCGGTCATTATAATACCACCTTAAAAACTTATTATACTAAATTATACTACCTCAAACCAACGCTGTCAAGAGCAAGTATTTGTTTTGACGCAACAGACTTTTTTTGCCGTTATTATAAACAATAACATGCCTTGATTTGTGTGCGCAGTGTACAAAAATCACATGCAAATCATTATTTTTATTGCTTTTTTATAAAATATATGGTAATATTAAATCAATGTGAAGCTATCATAATTTCACCTAAGGAGGTTACACATCATGAAAAAGCTCACTGCATTATTTCTTGCAACACTTCTTATCGCGGCACTGTTTGTATTCCCCACATCCGCCGCGGGAAATTACACTATCCCCTGCGATATTATAATTTCCGCCTGCTTCTCCAACCCCAACACAGTTCCCTACGAAGGCCCTGCCTCCACCAAGGATATGTGCGAATACATGGAGATACTTAATATTTCCAATCACGATGTAGACCTTTATGACTACACCTTCTACTATGTCAACAAGGGTACTCCCGAGGCAGTCCTGGAAGCCGCGTCTCAAGGTGTCTTCTCCAAATCCAATGTATTTGCGTCCGCTCCTGGTGAAAACGTGCTCAAGCCCGGTGAAACCGCAGTTATCTGGTTCATTGGTAACGACAACTACACCTACTTAGATTCCTGCAAACTGCACACCATCAACGCAGACAATACCGTCACTCACCACACCGAAAAATACTGGACTCTGCTTTGCGACTTTGCACGTGATATGTGCTGGCAGAATCCTCCCGAAACACTTAACGGCAAGCTTATCGTCTGGGATATAAGTGACAATTACGGTCTCGGAAGCAAAGATCACTTCAATCTTGCTAACCCCTCGTCCTCCAAGGCTATCGGTTACTTTGTATGCGCACGCGACACAGCCGTTGATACATATCAGACAGCAGTTATTATCCCCAACACCAGTCTCAGCGCAGACGTTGAGTTCTGCTTCGACCTGAACGACGGCAAGGTGCTCACCTGCACCAACGATGTTCTTTACGACATCACTCCCGGTTTCCTTCATCCCTCTCAGACAAACATTGCAGACCTGCTGGGCATTACCTTTGAAACTACCACAGAGCCCGTGACTACCACCGAGGCACCTGTTGAAACCACCGCGGCACCCGTTGATACTACCGAGGCTCCTGTGGAAACCACCGAAGTTCCCGATTCCGGCGCAGAGACCACTCCCGAGCCTGCACAGACCACCGCGACTCCCACCACCACCGTGCCCGAGCCCGGTGACACCGAGCCTGCGACTGCAGGCGGCTGCGGCAGCTTTGTCGCCCTGGGAATTATGGCATGCGTAATTCCCGCAGCTGTTGTAATTTGCAAGAAAAAATACTAATAATCAAAGTGACACCGCACGGCTCCGGATTCCCGGAGCCGTTTTTATAAAAACAAACGGAGGAATTTTTATGTTAAAGAGAATCTTATCAATACTTTTATGCGCGCTGATGTTGTTGCCCCTTGCCGCCTGCGGCGGTGGCGGTAATACTGATGTAACCACGCCCGCTGACACCACTACAGCTGCTCCCGAAACCACCACATCCGCCCCCGACACTACCGCGGCTGACACCACTGCGGCTGACACTACGGTTATCGATACTACAGTTGCCGACACTACGGCAGTGCCGGAAACTCCCGCACTTACTTCCCGCGACAAGAACAAAACATACAACATTCTTATGATAGGAAACAGCTTTTCCTATTATAACGATATGATATATCCCAAGGGTATTTTTTACAATGTAGTCACCGCCGCAGGCTACAAGGTAAATATTACCGCTGTCTACGAGGGCGGTCACTATCTGCGCGAATTTCTGAGCCCGGGCGATGCCAAAGGCGCTCAGGTGCTTCAACTGCTCAAAGCCAAAAAATATGACATAGTCGTTATTCAGGAGCAAAGCTCCAACGCTATCGCAAAGCCGGCTGACTTTTACGACTCTGTACGCGGTTTTAAAGAGTTGACAGATGCCAACGGAGCCGAGCTGTGGCTTTATGCTACATGGGGCTATAAGGCAGGCAAGTCCAATCTTTCCCAATACGGCAAAAATACCGCGGACATGGAAATGAAGCTGAGAGCCGCATATGGGGCTATCGGCGCTGAGCTTGGGATAGGCGTTGCCAACGTAGGTGCTGCTTTCTCCGAAATATATCCCGCCTCCTCCACGCCCAATCTTTACAACGCTGACCTTTATCACCCCAGCCTTGAGGGCAGTACTCTGGCTGCTTACGTTCTGGCAGGAACGATATTCGGTGTTGATCCCGCAACATTTACCTATAAAGGCACACTTTCCGACAAAACTTCCGACACACTGAAGACAGCGGCATCAAAGGTAGTCGTAAACGGCGCTCCCGTCGCTGACGGCTATGCGATCTCCTCTGTGGGTGTCACAATGCCCAAGGTCGATACCGTAATGCTTTCCGCCAAGCCCACAAGCGAGCTGATCTCCATCGTTTACCGTAACGACACCACGGTTGGCAACGGCTGGATGACCTACAAAAAGGACGCTACCAAGACCTTCTCGGGCATTCGCGGCGACAAGGACAAAATAGCCTCCGATGAGGCAAATGCCAAGTCGCTTACCGACGCGCAAAAGACCGACATTGCCGATATAGGCTACGGTGTTTCCGTCATAGGTATCTCGCACATGGACAGCTCCAAAAAGGGTACCGTCAACACCGCCACCGATGCAGGTGTGACCAACTCCACCATAAACCTTGTGAACGGTCACTGGGGCACTTCCTTTATGGCGGCAATCTTCTTTGATGCCAATACCTACAATATAAAAGGCGAAAAGGACGCTAACAGTCCTTACACCGGACTTATCACGCTGAACTTCGGCGCGGTCAAGACATTTGACGCTATCGGCTACACCTCGGGAAGCCTGCAGGGATTTGCTCAGGCGCAGGACGTTTTCGTTAGCGATGACGGTGTAAACTGGACAAAGGTAACCCCCGCTTGCTACGACACAAACAACATATCTCTCGCAAGCATTGACACCTCCAAAACTCTTGACCCCTGGAACAACAACAAGCCTACCGTCGAGGTCCTGTTCGACATGGGCGATGTCAGCGGCAAGTACATCCGCATCGGTATTATCCGCGGCGGTGACATTGACAGCAACAATACCGGTCTGCACGAGATCAACACCCGCGAGATAATGGTTTACGGAAAATAATATTAAATTAAATACGGGGCTCTGCCCCGCACCCCGTCGGAAGGAACTTTTCTAAAAGTTCCTCCCGAACCCACCTCAAAAGCTTTTACACGTTGGGATAAATTAAATTGTCAGTTAAACCGCTTATAGTTCAGTATTCCCCTGCTCCGCGGCATGCTTGCATGTCTTGCCGGATATATAACAAAGTCGTGCGAATAAAAGTTTCAACAAGCCCTCGCATCTTTGTATAATAAAACCATACAACCGTAGGGGTCGGCGA